>JAEERB010000193.1 GCA_016285615.1 Bacteroidales bacterium | reverse complement strand
TTCATACGAAGGGATTGGTAAAATTGAAGGTGAAGCCGATGGTGATAAACTCGTACGCTTTGAATTTGAATTGCTTGTTTTGGAAGCGCGCCTCCAGTTTGTCTTTGCGCTTGGGATTCAGGTCTGTATTTTGATTTAAGAAGGTGTAACCGCCGTAGATAATCAGGATGATGCCGCCTACGATGCTGGTAATCAGGCGCACCGTGTCGTTCTCCATGATGTGGGCCAATCCGCACAGGCAAAAAACGACAATAAGCAGGTCGCTAAGCGAGATACCCACTGCTTGCCAAAATCCTGCTTTGAAACCGCGGGCGATGCTTGTCTTCAAGAGCGAGAACAAGGCGGCACCTGGGGTGATGACGATAAGAATGGCTATCGAGAATGCAGTAATGATGGTATAGAGCATGTCATCTTTTTTTTGCGGCTGCAAAAATACACATTTTTACCATGGCTTTCCCATGAGGGTAGTCGCTTTTTTGTTATATTTGCCCGTTTTTTCAAATAAACTCTCATCAATGCGAATCATACTCTTCAGCCTGTTTCTGATTTATACGATTTTGATTTTTGTAGTAGCATGGCTCACTTCGCGCAATGCCAGCAACAATACATATTTCACGGGAAACCGCAAATCACCTTGGTTTGTAGTGGCTTACGGCATGATTGGTGCTTCGTTGTCGGGTGTTACCTTTATGTCGGTGCCTGGCGATGTGGCCACCACGCAATTCACCTATTTTTGCCTGGTGATAGGCTATGTGTTGGGCTATTTGGCCATTGCCTACGTGCTCTTGCCACTGTATTATAAGCTTAACCTCACATCCATTTATGAATATCTTGGCACAAGGATGGGAGGGGAGGCGCACAAAACCAGCTCGGTCTTTTTTATCATCTCGCGCTTGATGGGCTCGGCGCTCCGTATGTATCTGGTTATTTATGTTTTGCAGATTTTCATCTTCGATGAATGGAATATTCCTTTGTGGCTCACGGCATTGGTGATGATCATTATCATCTTGCTGTACACTTTCCGTAGCGGTATCAAAACTGTGGTGTGGATGGATACGCTGCAGACCACCTTCCTGCTGACCGCCTTGGTTATCACTATCGTGATCATTTTCAGAGATTTGAATATGACATTCCCCGAAACGTGGAACACGATGCAACAGGCAGGCCATACCAAAATTTTTGAAACCGATTGGCGAATGGGCAACTTCTACCTGAAACATATCATCGGAGGCATGTTCATCACTATTACCATGACGGGTATGGATCAAGATATGATGCAGAAAAACCTAACTTGCAAGAATTTGAAGGATGCACAGCGCAATATGCTCTCGTTCACAGGGATACTGGTATTCGTCAATATGCTGTTCCTCTTCTTGGGCGGATTGCTGTTGGTATATGCTTCGCAAAATGGCATTATCTTGCAAGGTATGCCCACCGACCGTATCTATCCTGAAATCACCTTCAACTATCTGGGTGTCTTCGCATCCATTGCCTTTGTGGTGGGATTGGTGGCTGCCGGCTATTCCAGTGCCGACGGCACACTGACGGCTTTAACCACGTCCATCTGTTTTGACATTATCAAAATTGATAACCTTCAAATATCTGAGCAGCAGAAAGTTCGACTGAGAAGAATTATACATGTGGCTGTGGCTACGGTATTCCTGTTGATAATCATTGTTTTCTCCCGTTTCCACAATAAAGCGCTGATAACCATTATTTTCACGGTGGCAAGTTATACTTATGGTCCTATTTTGGGACTCTTTGCCTTTGGTATGTTCACCAAACGCAAGGTGCGTTGGCCTGCACTGGTGCCTGTTTTGGCTATCGTGTCTCCCGTGTTGTGCTTCGTGCTCTCCAAGTATTCGCAAGTGCTCTTCAACGGCTACAAATTTGGTTTCGAATTGCTGATTGTCAACGGCCTCATAACTTTTTTGCTGCTGATGATGATTAGTAAGAACGGAGAGATGAGAGAGGAGAGAGGAGAACTGAGAACTGAAAATTGTGCATTGTGAATTTTGAATTGATACTATGAAATCGTTTTGTAAAATATTGATAGTGACTGCTTTGTTGGGCGTGGTTGTGGCTTGTCATCGCGATGAGCCTGCAAGCGTGGTCAAGTCGTTTTATTATGCTTATCAAAATTTGGATTTTGAAAAGGCCCGCGAGTATTGTACGCCTTATATGTCGCAAAAAATCAGTCTGATAGAAGAAGGCTTCAACGAAGAAAAGCAGGCGTTTTTGCATCCTAAAATCAAGAAACAGCATATCTCTGTAGGTGATGTGTCCTACAACGATGCCGGCAATCAGGCTGTGGTCACGGTCGTTTTCACGGCTCCAGAGGATACGATTCAGCACATCGATTATGTTACCTTGGAAAAGTGTGGCGAGGAGTGGAAAGTCTCTAATTTTTAGGCATCTTCCTCATTTTTTCAAAAATATTCATTCGGATACCGAATGCTGTCATTTTTTTATTATTTTTGCAGCAATTTTCAATATTTGGAGTTGAATTAATCTATTAATTAAAAGCATAATTTTATGAAAAGAATTTTTACTACGTTGTTAGCTTGCAGTTTACTGTTTATCACTGCATTAAGCTATGCACAAGTAGAAGCTCCGGTGTTCTCGCCCGCTTCAGGCACCTTGTTGTATGAACCTACAGAAGTGGCAATAACTTGTGCTACTCCCGGTGTTGTAATCCGTTACACCACTGATGGAAAGAATCCCGTTGACACTTCGGCGATTTGCACAGGAACCGTTTTGGTGGACAAGGCAATGACCATTAAGGCAAAAGCATGGTTAAACGACTCTACTTACAGTGCAGTTGCCTCTGCTTCGTACACTTTCCCCACGGAATATGGTACAATTCAAGCCTTCAAAGCTGCCAACAAGACCCTCAACAAGGTGGTTTACAAGATTGCTTCGGATGTGACGGTAACCTTCGTAAACAATCATTATATCTTCGTTCAGGATACGACGGCCTCTCTGATGGTATATGACCGCGACGGCATTTGCACACACGCCTACAAGAACGGTGATGTGATCAAAGGCGGCATCTGCGGTTTGTACAACAAATACAACACTATGAACGAGTTCATCCCCACTCACGATTTTGCTGCTCCCGTAGCTGGTGCCGCTGTTGAGCCCGTGGTGATGGATCCCGCAGAGTTGAACACCAATTTCAGTTCTTACGAAGCAGCTTTGGTTACTTTGCAAGATGTTAAGTTCGAAAATCATGACGCTTTCGGTAAGGGTTCAACGCTGGGCAAAAAGACCATGTCGGCCAATGCTAAATTGTTCTATTGCTACAATGAGTTCGGTACCATCGAAGGTGTTATTCCTCCTTCAGCTCCTACCAATGTGACGGGTATCGCCATCGTTTTCACTTCTGAAAAACGTATTGCTCCTCGTGATGCTAACGATGTAGTAGTGAACGAAAATACCACTATTCCTTATGTTTCGATTGTAACTCCTGAAGCCGACGCCGTTATTACTGGTGTTGTTAAATTGGATGTGGCTGTAAAGAATTTCGAAGTTGCAGAAGGTAAGGGCGGTGTGAAAGTTCAAATGGACAATGCAAACACCACTTGGTTTGATTTGGACACCTTGAAAGCTCACGAATTTGAACTCGCTTCGGGTAGCCATACTGTTACCGTAACACTGGTTGACACCAATGCAGCTGCTGTTGCCAATGCTTTTTCAGAAACTCGCACTTTTGAAGTTGACCTGGCCAACGCACCTGCTCCCGTATTTAGCGTAGCATCGGGCGTTGTTTACGATGAGCAACTGACAGTGAATATCACTTGCACGGAAGCCAACGCTACCATATATTATACCACCGATGGTACGACTCCTACGGCCTCTTCAACTGCTTACGATGCAGAAACAGGTGTGGTTCTTACTAAGACCGCTACTCTGAAGGCTGTGGCTATGGTAGAAGATATGGACGCCAGCGAGGTTACAGAAGCCCGCTATGCATTCCCCACAGTAACCGTGGTTGCTCCGACTGACGGTGCCGTGATTACCGATAAAGTGACCGTTGACGTTACGGTTAAAGACTATCTGCTTGGCAACACCGCTGATGGTATCCTTACCGTTTCTATCGAAGGTGACAAAACAAGTAAATTCATCCAGATTAAGTCGACCGACGAGCTGAA
>JAEERB010000192.1 GCA_016285615.1 Bacteroidales bacterium | reverse complement strand
TAGTACTCCAATAGCCTGCAGGAAAAGCGGAAAAGCCAGAGGTATTCGTTTTTTCAATGTCTCCCCGGTCGCTGCCCACCGCACAATTCTTATCTTCGTTTGCCCAAGCATATATGGTTTCCTCGTCTTGGTTTGTATAATGATGGGTGCCGGCCAATGCCTTGGCGATATAGTCGGAATTACTACTGCTGCACCAGTATCTGCTCTGGCTACTCATGAAGGTTGTCAGTTGCTCCCACTCTGCTTGGGTCGGCACGTGCCAGCCAACGGGACAGAGCGTATCGCCTTTCACGACATACCAGTTGTAGTACATGCCGTAGATGGAGTCCGTATAATGCTCGGTTACGGCATCGCTTGTGGAGGGTCGATACAATGAGGCAGTTCCCAACGAAGCTTGTTGATTCTCGGGAATCGCGCCGCCGTTGCGGTATTTCGTAGTGCGCAGGTTGGTCTTGGTCCAGCACTGCTCGCCAATTTGCACGGTTTCGTATGTATTGCCATCAACATCAGAGATTTTGGATGTGCCACATGTGAAGGTCTCTGGTTCGGGAATACCCAACGAGTCCCGCAAAGCGGTAATCTGTTCGGGTGTCATCTGACTCAGCACATCCAGGAAGTCCTGTACACTCATTTTGGGCAAAACAATATTCACCTCGGTGTTGCCTTGCTGGTTAGCCGTGTATGTTATGTCCGTACCATTGAGTAGCTTAAAGGTTAGTACTCCGTCGTTGAAGGCAGGTTTATGAAGGATTTCCGCTGCGCCGCTTGTGGCGTCCCAATCGGCATTGATTTGATCTTGTACAGTGGGGATTGCATTTCGTAAAGCATTGGCTGTATCCTTAATGGCTTTGTGCAAAGCGACACTGTCGTTATATATCTGGCTATAGACTTCTGTCAAAGCCGTGCTGCTCGGATTCACATCATCGGCAAGTTTGGCTTTCAGCGCATAAGGCACCGCTGTCACTGGAGTGGTATTCTCAATGATATCATCGCCATAGGTCACCACGGTCGTAATGGTGGCATTGTTCCAGTTGATGGCTTCATAGCCATCAACACTACCTATTTCCAATGAAAATAGGCCGTTTGCGTTAGTGGTGGTGGTCAGCCCCTTCTCGGTGTATGTGTCTGAGCCGTATGTAATGGTCACATCCACAGTTACTTCCGTATTGGTCACCAAACGGTTGTTGGCATCGCGCAGGATAGCTTGATAACTAATTTTAGGGCTCTGGGCAAACGCTGCAAAGAATAACGTTATCAGTACAGTAAAAACTAAAACTTTCTTCATTTTTTCTCTGTCTGTTATATTTGCCAATAGTTTGTCATGGTTGAGAATTGCCAGAGGACGTGCCACCAATATTCAGTGCATTGCGCACAGCCTCTTTCTGCTCGGAAGTCATCTGACCAACCGCATCAAGAATATCTTGTGGTGTCACCGTGTATGACGGAATCGTCACCTCGGTATTTTCAGCTTGGTTTGCTGTAAAAGTTTTCACCGTGCCGTCCGGCAGAGTGATAGTTAGCACACCGTCGTTAATAGAGGGTTTGTGAAGGATTTCCGCAGCACCGCTTGTGGCATCCCAATCAGCGTTGACTGGTGCAGCAGGAATGGCATTTCGTATGGCAGTAGCAGTATCCCGAAGAGTTGTACGCAAAGTAGCCCTATCGCTATTAATCTTGTCATATATCGCTGTCAAAGCGCTGCCGTTCGGATCTACATCTGCGGCCAATTTAGCACTCAGAGCACATGGCACCGCCGTTACAGCTGTTGTGTTCTCAATAGTATTATCACCCATGTTCACCACGGTCGTGATAGTTGCATTCTCCCACTCAATGTCTTCAAAGCCACTGGCATTGCCAATCAACAGCGACAGCATACCATTCGCATTGGTAGTGGCCGTCAAGCCTGTCTCGCTGTACATGTTAGCACCGTATGTGATCGTCACATCCACAGTTACCTCCGTATTGGGCACGAGGTAGTTATCGGCATCTCGAACCACTGCTTGATAACTTATTTTCGGAGTCTGCGCTAATGCCGCAAAGAAGACCATCATCAAAGCGGCAACAAGTATGAGTCTTTTCATTTTCATTGGATTTTAATTCCACAAAAATACATTATTTTTGATATAAACGCAATGAGTTTTAAGTTTTTAGATTTTAGTTGTATGTTTTTATGATAGCAAACAAAAATCCCGAAAGATTGATGTAAATCCTTCGGGATCAGTTTGGTACCGCATGCGGGATTCGAACCCGCGATCCTCAGACTGAGAATCTGATGTCCTGGACCACTAGACGAATGCGGCGGTTCATTTTTTCGGCTGCAAAAATAAGAAAAATTTCGGTTCAAAAAACATTTTTTTCAAAAAACTATTGTCCTGTATAGACGCATTCGATGCGTCCCATCTTGAATTTTGAATTCTGAATTCTGAAATTTCAAATCAGATCCGCATATTGTGCATGGACAAACTGCACAAGCTGATCGGGGGCTAATTCAACTTGAAACCCTACCCTGCCGGCGCTGACGAAGATGTGTTCACAGAGGGTGGCGCTCTCTTCCACAAAGGTGGGGAACGGCTTCTTCATACCCACGGGCGAGCAGCCGCCGTGGATATAGCCTGTGAGCGGCAGCAACTCTTTCTGCTTAATCATCTGAATATTCTTCACACCAGCAGCTGAGGCCGCCTTTTTCAGGTCGAGTGAGGCGCAAACAGGAATGACAAACACGTAATGTTCGCCCGTATTAGCCACGGTTACCAGTGTTTTAAAGACCGACTCGGCGGCCTCGCCCAGCACCTCGGCAATGCGCTGACCATCCGTCAACGTGTTGTCGTACTCGTGCGGCGTAAAGGGGATATTGTTCTGCGCCAACAGACGCATGACGTTAGTTTTTTCCATACAAATTCATTTAAAAACGGTGTTCATAACCAATTTTCAAAACAACAGAACCGCGAGGTACATTTGAGGTAAAGTGACGCGAAGCTTTATTATTATCCGTTCTATAAATTAAACCAAAAGCTTCTTCAACATCATAATGAATTCCTATCGTAAGATTATCATGCGATTTCAAAGGAATACGACCGCCTAATCCTATAGTACCACCCAATAATAAAATATCTTTGGCATTATCTGCTACCCACGCGTTCAATCCGACTCCTAATATTATGCCACCTCTTAAATAAAAATGCCGAACATGATACTCTATTTCAAGCGGAAACAACATATAGTGCACTGAAAAATTTCTGGTAGGAATAACAGCTAAATATCTCAATCCTGCCGCAACTCCGCAATGTTCTCTAAAATTATACTGCATACCAACTCCAGCCATCACATTTACATACGGAACTACAATCAAATTGCCTCCTCCTGCCACATCAGCAGTAATTAAATAGTGTTTCTCAAAAGTGGAATCCGGAACAAATTTCTGCGCTTGTAGTCCATATAGTCCACAAATGAGGAATATAACCATCAAAAAAACTTTTTTCATAAAACATTTTTTTACATTACAAAAATAAAAAACTTTTTTTTTCATAAAAAAACTAAAGTATTCGTTTTTTTACTATATTTGCAATGTAAAAGATTAGACGGGAAAGATGAGCTATAAATCTGTAAAAGATGTAATTACATTATTGCTAAGAAATGGTTTTCTAGTTAAAAGTCAACGAGGAAGTCATATTAAGTTCGAAAAGAACGATATCGTTGTCATTGTTCCCAACCATGGAAACAAAGGAATTGAAAAAGGGACGTATCATAGCATTTTAAAGCAGGCCGGCCTTAGTAAGAAGATAAAGAAAAATAAATAAGATGAGAAAAGTGGAAGTAACCGTAGAATATGCGGATAAAAATCTGAGCGCCTATATCGAAGGTGCTCCCATCATAACTGTGGGAAACAACTTGAAAGAAATCGAATCAAATATACGCGAAGCCATTGACTTATACCTTGAAGACAACCCAACGCCCTGCGATTTATTTTCTGACAAATATGAATTAATATTTAAAATTGACACGGCTACTTTTATCAATTATTATAGTAACATTTTTACGAAAGCCGCATTGAGTCGCATAACAGGAATTAACGAGCGGCAATTGTGGCACTATGCTGCAGGGGTTCAAAAACCTCGTAGAAAACAGACGGAAAAAATCCAAACGGGTATCAAATCATTAT
>JAEERB010000191.1 GCA_016285615.1 Bacteroidales bacterium | reverse complement strand
AAATGTCGATGGCGCAGTACAGTGCTGGCGCCTATCTGTTAAGGCTCTCGTCGCCACAAAAAGTACATACGGTCAAAGTAGTGAAAGAATAAAAAAAAACGCCATCGGTTTCCGATGGCGTTTTTTTCTAAAAGCTGTAAGGCGATACTATTCCATATCGGCGCGAGCCACAGCGTCTTTGTAGTACTTCTGGTTGATGAATACATCTTCCTTGTACGGGTTGATGTGGCGTTTCTTAGCTTGAACGAGGATGTAGCACAGAGCGATGGCGTTGGTAATCAAAGCCAGGGCGCTGATGAACAGCATAGCGTTGGGGTTAGCGGCAGTTACACCTTCGGCAGCAACGGTGGTGTGAGCAATGACTTCATCACCCAGACCCGATGCAGCATAGATGGCGTTAACGGTCTCGATGCCGTTGACGTACTGCGTAGGCAGAACAGCCCATGAGAAGAATTGTTTGCCGTTGAAGAAAGTCTCTTGGAAGAGCGGGAACACCTGAGCAAACATGCACCAGATAGCCAGTGTGTTGGCACGATTCTGGATCCAACCACCGCGGTTCCACAGCAGAGCTGCAACGGTAGGAGCGAGCAACAGGGCGATACCACAATACCATGAGTGGGTGGGCAAGCAGTTGTAAGTGTAGGCGAAGTTCCAGATGTCATAAACAACGATGAATACCCAGGTCATGTCGGCCCAGATCATATCCTTCTTGTCTTTAGAGGGGAATACATTCCACCATGCGGTCATACAGAAGATGTTGAGGATACCGGCGATGCCGTTGAACACGTTGTGCCAGCCACCATAAAGCCATACGCCTTCGCTTGAGAGCCACCATTTGTGCCAGCCCATAACTGCTGATTCGAAGTCGGAAACTACGGCAATGAGGATGTTAATAGCCACGATGATAAAGGGGAAAGGTTTGAACCAATGTTTGGCACCGATGCCCCATTTGTATTTAATCATCATAAAGCCAATACAGCCTGTAAGTGCGGCGTACAATTTGGCATAGTGGAACCAGCCGTTCATGTACACGTGTGTTTGGTTGGTCACTGCCCATTCGGCACCCATACGAGCTCCGACAGCAATGGCAACGAAGTAAACCGTAAGTGCCAACGGAATAACAAAGAATGTGATGGCGCCGCCAATTTTCGTACGACGGGCAAACTCGTTGAAAAGAATCAAGCCAACGAGAACGACGAGTAGCATTCCCCATTGGGCGAGGGCGTTAGCCCCATAAACTTGAAAAAACATAATAAATAAATTTAAGTTATTAAATAGATATTGAGGTTGTTTTCTTGTGTTTTTCTTTCAAAACGGCATAAATAGCCCAAACGGCTGTCAGTGCCAGCGACATCGGTACGCCAACGGCAAGGATCTCGTGGAGGAATATTCCCCAGCCGTCATTCAGTGCTGTGAAGAAGGGGAATCGCCAACTCAATTCACCATTGATGATGTGGTCAACAATGAGCATGACCGAACCGCCCCAAAGCATTTTCTCCAAGGCAGGAACATTCCGCTTGAGCGCCGAAGCTTTGTCGGAATGGATAGCCGTTGCGTTGTTTTTTCGGTAAGCACTGGTTACCAGCGCTTGTGTTAAAGGAACTAAAAAGCAGGACATAATTCTATAATGTTTTAAATGATTAACTTTTAACTCTCGATTTGTAACTCTTTAATTTCTACTTCGTTGCCGCGTAGAAGCCATGTATTTTCGCTTTGACAGTGGGGACAGGTCTTGCCATGTTTCACAGTCTCGAATTCTTGATGGCAGTCGCCGCAGAAAGTGATCGCGGGAATAGTATTGATGGTGAGTTTGCACCCTTTCAGAAGAGTCTCCTTGTCGGCAGCCCAGCGCCAACAATCGGTGAGGTAGGAGGGGATAATGGTCGAAACCTCGCCAATATCCATCACCACATTGGAAACATGGTCCACATGGTTTTCCTCAGCTACCTGTTTCACGTTTTTGATAATATAGAAGACAATTCCTAATTCGTGCATCTCTCAACATTTACTTCTTAAAGATGATCTTGGCCGTCCGCTTGAGCATGTACGGCAGGATGGCGCTGAACTTGTCTTCGGAGGTCACAAAGTGCGACGCTTCGGGATGTTCGCGGAAGAGGTGGATGGCATCAAAGGCGCACTTGGTGGTGCAGATGCCGCAGCCGATACAACGGTTCTCATCCACTACCGAAGCTCCGCAGCTCAGACAGCGGGCGGTCTCTTTTCGTACCTGCTCTTCGGTCAGGGTTAAGGTGTACTCGCTGAATTTATCTTCTTTACTTTCAATACCTTCCACTTGTCTAGAGGAGTTGTCGTACGATTCTACAACAATGTTCTCTTTGTCAAGTTCGATAAAGTCGCGACGGTTACGACCGATGGTCATGTGGCCATGCTGAACGTAGCGGTGCAGTGATTCTGCGGCCTCTTTGCCAGCGGCGATGGCGTCGATGGCAAACTTGGGTCCCGTGTAGCAGTCGCCGCCAACGAAGATGTCCTCTTCGGCAGTCTGGTAGGTGAGTTTGTCAGCTACGGGATATACGCCGCGGAAGAATTCCACCTTGGTGTCTTTCAACAGATCTTTCAAGATGACTGTCTGGCCAATGGCGAAGATGATGAGGTCGGCATCCAGTGTGATGAGGTCGTTCTCGTCATATTGCGGGGCAAAGCGGTGGTCGGCGTCATATACGGAGGTGCATTTCTTGAAAACGATGCCGCTAACCTTATCTGTGCCAAGCACTTCTTTCGGGCCCCAGCCCGGATTGATGATTACGCCGTCCTCGCGGGCTTCGTGGCGTTCTTCCAAAGAGGCGGGCATGATGTCCTCGGTTTCGAGTGATAGCATGGTAACCGACTCGGCGCCGCTGCGCATAGCCACGCGTGCTGCATCGATGGCCACATTACCGCCACCCACGACAACAACCTTGCCGCTGACTTGCGTGCCGCAATTTGAGTTGTGCAAGAAGTCGATGGCTGTGGTGGTGCCAGGCAGCGTTTCACCAGCAATGCCGGGCAATTTGCCGCCCTGACAGCCGATGGCAACGTAGAATCCCTTGTAGCCTTGTTCTCTAAGCTGTTGAATGGTAATGTCTTTTCCCACTTCGACGCCAGTCTTGATTTCTACGCCGATTTCACGCATGATATCAATTTCGGCTTTAATCACCTTTTTGTCCAGTTTGTATGAAGGGATACCGTATTGAAGCATACCACCAGGTATCTCATTTTTCTCGAAAACAGTGGGTTTGTAGCCCATGGTGGCCAGATAATAGGCGCAGCTCAAACCGGCCGGGCCGCCACCGATAATGGCAATCTTCTCTTCCCAATGGTCTTGCACATTAGAGGCAATGTTGACTTCGGGAATGAAGCGTGTCTCAGCATGGAGGTCTTGTTCGGCGATGAACTTCTTAACAGCATCAATGGCGATGGGTTGGTCGATGGTGCCACGCGTGCAGGCGTCTTCACAACGGCGGTTGCATACGCGACCACACACTGCGGGGAACGGGTTTTCGCGTTTGATAAGTTCAAGTGCTTCAGTATATTTGCCCTCAGCAGCTTTCTTCAGGTAGCCTTGAACGGCGATATGTGCAGGACAAGCAGTCTTGCAAGGTGCAGTGCCAGAGGGGTAGCAGTTGATGCGGTTCTTGTCGCGGTAATCCTCATCCCATTTGTGCGGACCCCACTTCTTGGCATCGGGCAGCTCTTGTTTGGGATAGGTCTGCTCTCCCTGTTTGGTGCAGAGTTTCTGTCCCAATCTGACTGCGCCGGCAGGGCAGTACTCTACGCATCGGCCGCAGGCTACACAGTTCTTCGGGTCCACTTTGGCCACATACGCGCTGCGTGACAGGTTGGGCGTGTTAAATAGTTGTGATGTTCGCAAAGCATTGCAAATCTTTACATTGCAGTTGCAGATGGCAAAAATTTTGCCTTCACCGTCAATGTTGGTCACTTGGTGTACAAAGCCATGATCTTCCGCTTTCTTGAGGATAGCCATAGCTTCATCGTAGGTGATATAGTGGCCGCGGCCAGTTTCTGCAAGATAGTCGGCCATGTCGCCCACGCCGATGCACCAATCGCGGTAGTCGTCGGCGCAGCCTTCATCGAGCTTTTTGCGGCCATAACGGCACGAGCAAATGCCAACGCCAAGATGTCCTTCGTAGCGTTTGAGCCAATATGAAATATGTTCAATATCAACAC
>JAEERB010000027.1 GCA_016285615.1 Bacteroidales bacterium | reverse complement strand
GTTCACGGAGACCATGCAGGCCGTGCTCCAAAGTGGTTACAATTTCACGGACACCGCCGCTTTCTGCTCCGACTACATCACCGTGTTCAACCAAGGTGTGCACTTCTCCTTCATCGCATCTGTGGTGGCCATGCTTATCTCTCTGACGATTTTCATTATGAATAAGTACAAACTGCCGCAACCCGCCAAGAAAGAGCAGGCCCAAGTGGTGGAATACACCCAAGAGGAGAAACTCGCCATGGCAAAGGAAATCAAACAACGGTTGTACGCTTTGTTCGCTGTGCTGGGTATCGCTGTGTTCTTCTGGTTCTCATTCCACCAGAATGGCCAGTCCCTGTCTGTGTTTGCCCGCGACTTTGTCCAAACGGAGAAGATTGCCCCTGAAATCTGGCAAGCTTTGAACCCGTTCTTCGTGATTGTGCTCACCCCGATCATCATGGTTATATTCGGCGCTTTGGCGCGTAGAGGCAAACCCATTTCCACGCCTCGCAAGATTGCAATCGGTATGGCAATCGCCGGTATGGCTTACCTCTTCCTGATGATTATCTCCATCGTGAACAACTATCCTTCCGGCACTGAATTCCGTGCCATGGATCTCGCCCAAATGGCTGCCGCCGGTCATGCCAAAGCCGCTCCTTGGGTACTGTTAGTCACCTATTTCTTCCTGACTGTTGCAGAATTGTTCATCTCCCCGCTGGGTCTGTCATTCGTCTCCAAGGTGGCTCCTCGCCACATGGTGGGCTTGTGCCAGGGCTTGTGGCTCGGCGCTACCGCTATCGGCAACCTGATGATCTGGCTCGGTCCTGTGATGTACAACGCCTGGCCGATCAAATACTGCTGGGCGGTCTTCGCAGTCGTCTGCTTCGTCTCCATGGCTATCATGCTCGGCATGGTGAAGTGGCTGGAAAGAGTGACACAATAATCGGAACCCTTACCATATTATAGTATAAAGAGACCTGTCGGGAGACGGGTCTCTTTTTTTGGGCTTACGGGTTTATATGGTTAATGGACAGATTGTCGCATGTCAGTGACAATTTGTCCATTTTTAGCATTGGCACGCTGGTTGCATAATAGGAGGCGTCGCTGAGGCGAAAGCGGAGGCGGCAGTAAAAATGAAAAGTCTAACAAATTAAAAAAATGGAGGTTTATTATGTTACCAGTAATGTTTAAAAACAGTTGGTTTCCTACAATGTTCGAAGAATTCCTTAACAACGACATAATGCCTCGTGCCAATACCACCGCACCGGCAGTCAATGTTAGAGAAGATGAGAAGGCCTACACTATGGAAGTGGCTGCGCCCGGTATCCGCAAAGAATTTTGCCGTGTAAGCATCAATGATGAAGGCAACCTCTGCCTGGCTATTGAGAATAAGACTGAACACAAAGAAAACGACAAGAAACACCACTACCTGCGTAGGGAATTCTCTTACACCAATTACGAGCAGAACTACTCACTGCCCGAAGATGTTGACAAAGAGCATATTGAAGCCAAGGTTGAAAACGGTATCCTGACCATCACCTTGCCTCGAGTTCAAAAAGAAGAACACAAACTCTCACGAAACATCAATATCTGCTAATACCATAGGAAACAGAAAAAAAGCCGCAGCTGTAAAGTTGCGGCTTTTTTTTGTCCTTTCCTCATCAATGATAAAAGATAACACCGAAATAGAGTCTGGGACCTAAAGGCCTGAGCAGCCCGCTCTTGCCAATACTGTTCAAGCAATCCATCTTTAGGGTTAGATGCAACGCCTTGCCCACAATGAAATCGCAGCCAATGAAGGGCGTGACAGCCAAAAAGGTCTGCTTGTTGAAGATAGCGTTGGCCTCATGTTGCCAATCGCCGCTATCACCGTCAAACATCATGAAGGTGGTCATGGAGCCGCCACCGACGGTCCACCCCACATACGGCATCACTTTCTTGAAAGCCCAATAAAACTCGCCCAAAAAGCCGCCCCAGCCCCACTTGATATAGCTGCCATTCTTGAGTTGCGCCATCGACGACATGTAGCCTTCGCTGCCCAGCATCCAATGGTCGCCCAGATGCACACGAATCACACCGCCGATACCGAAGGTGAATCCTTTGGCATGATAGCCTATCGGCGCAATGTTGCCCATCATGTATCCCGTGTGCAACATCATGCCCCCATCGAACCCATGAACCACTTTACGACGGGTGGAATCTTTCTGCGCACCGGCTGAAAGACAAGCTATAATCAGCAATAGCACAACCGCAAATCGTCTCATCTTTTTCAATTAAAAAACGCCTGCACAGACAGTTGTCCAATCCGCACAGGCGTAATTCTCAAACAATTATCTATTAGAAGTGGAATCCCAATTTAAATGCCCACACACCCATTTTCATGGAATAGGAATTATTGGGAAGTTCAACTTCGTGGTACTTCTGAACTTTAGTTCTCACATCATGAGTGCCAAACCAATAATAGTGAGCACCTATGCTGACAGTACGACCGAAGATGAAGCCAACGCCGCCTTCAACAGCAAATTCAGCATTCAATTTATATTCCGTTGTGCTGTTTTTCCAGCCTTCGGGTGTCTTTAAGAACAGGTCGGCACCAATGCCACCCTCAACCCAAATGCCAAATACAGAACTGAACTGGGTGGTATAGCTTACACCAGCCATAATGGGAACATTGACATACTGCGGATGTGTGCATTCCTGATCATCGTATGTTTCTCTCAATTTTTTATTCATGGCGTTCCACATAGCATCAGCCGACAAGAACACACCAAGACCAATATCCTGATGTTCCTTATTCTTAATCATATAAGTGTATTTGACGCCAAAAGAAGCACCAAACATGGCACCACCACCGCCGTTGAAACTGTTGGTTCCGGGAACAATAACGGGAGCCGCAGGATCATCGTTAAATTCAAGAGAAGGAAGAACACCACCAAGTTGGAATGACATACCCGTCTTGGTATATTGGGCGGAAACGGTCACCGATGCACCCAACATCAAAGCGAAAACAATCAATAATACTTTTTTCATTTTCTAGAATATTAAATTGGTTAATAATTTGATTTTCAATAGATTAAAGTTTTATAGAAATATGATAATAAAGTGAATTCCAATTCGATAAATTAAAAGACAAAAATAAAAAAAATCAATTAATCACTCACTATCAAGTAGAGATTAGTTTTTCAGGGAAAAGAAAAATCGCCCAAAATGAAAAATTAATGCATAAAATCCTTATTTTTGCACTTTTGTATTAACATACACTCAAAAAATTAGAGAGACCTGTTTCTTAGGAAACCTATTGAAAAAGAAATATTTGCAGTTGAAACTATGAACCTAGCAGAAATTGAACAGATAGTATTCGCCAACAAGCCCCTCAGCGTTTCATCACAAGAACAGAATACCATTTTAGAGAGTTATAACTTTCTAAAAGACTTTTCAAAAGATAAAATCATCTACGGTATCAATACCGGATTCGGTCCGATGGCACAGTACCGTATCAGCGACGAGGAATTGAACGCGCTGCAATACAACATCATACGTAGTCATTCCACCGGTGCGGGCGAGCCTTTCGAGCCCCTTTATGTGCGTGCCGCCCTGCTGGCGCGTTTTGCCACGTTCCTCAATGGCAAGTCGGGTATCCACCCGGATGTGATGCAGCAGTTGCAGACTTTCATCAACAAAGGCATCTACCCTGTCATCCCGCAACATGGCAGCGTGGGCGCCAGTGGCGATTTGGTACAGATGGCCCACATGGCCTTAGCACTCATCGGCGAAGGGGAAGTCTTCTACGAAGGTCGCCGCAGAGCCACCTCTGAAGTCCTTACCTTACTGAACATCAAGCCCTTGAAACTGCATTTGCGCGACGGCTTGGCTTTGGTAAACGGCACCGCCATGATGACGGGCGTAGGCATCGTCAACCTGCATCACGCCAAGCGACTGCTCAGCTTCGCCACGCTCGCTTCGGTACTCATCAACGAAGTGGCCGCCTCCTACGACGACTTCATGGCTCCCGAACTGAACATGCTGAAGAATCATACGGGACAGAAATACATCGCCCAAATGATGCGCGAAATCGCCTTCGGCGGCACCTGCATGCTTAAGCGCGAGACCGAGATGTACCACAAACACAAGGAGAAAATATTCGACCACAAGGTACAACCCTATTATTCGCTGCGCTGCGTGCCCCAAATCCTGGGTCCCATCTACGACACGCTCCAATACACCGAAAAGACGCTGGTGGACGAATTCAACTCTGTGGATGACAATCCCATCGTGGACATCGATACGCAAAATGTATATCATGGCGGCAATTTCCATGGCGACTATATCTCCTTTGAAATGGACAAGCTGAAAATAGCCATCGCCAAGTTGACCGTGCTGATGGAACGCCAGTTGAACTACCTCTGCCATGATCGCATCAACGGCATCCTGCCGCCATTCTGCAACTTGGGACAACTGGGCTTCAACTACGGAATGCAGGCGCTGCAGTTCACCGCCACCTCCACCACGGCTGAATCTCAAACATTAGCCAACTCGATGTACGTGCACAGCATCCCCAACAACAATGACAATCAGGATGTTGTAAGCATGGGCACCAATGCAGCCATTCTGGCTAGCCGCGTCATTAACAATGCCTACCAGGTCATGGCCATTCACTTGATTGGCTTGGCACAGGCTGTAGATTGTCTGAAAATCAGCGACAAACTGGCGCCCAAAACCAAAGCTATATACCAGAGCATTCGCAAGATTGTGCCCGTCTTCATTGAAGACACCCCGAAATATCAGGATATTGCACAAGTAATCAATTTTTTACAAGAAACTAAAACAGAAATACTATAATGAAATACGCCTTAGTTACTGGAGGTTCGAGAGGCATTGGACGTGCTATTTGCCTCAAATTGGCGCAAATGGGCTGCCATGTCATCATCAATTACAATAGCGGCCACGATGCTGCCAAGGAGACCTTACAACAAATTGAAGCCGCTGGCGGCACCGCCGAATTGCTGCCGTTTAATGTATCCAATGAGGAACAGATGAACGAAGCGCTGGACCGCTGGCAGAGCCAAAATCCCGACGCCTACATCTCTATTCTAGTCAACAACGCCGGCATTCGCCGCGACACGCTGGCAGTCTTCATGAGCGACGAAGATTGGCACGATGTGATGAACACCAACCTTAACGGTGCCTTCTATCTCATCCGCCGCCTGGTTAAGAACATGATGACACACCGTGCAGGACGTATTATCAACATTGCCTCTGTATCGGGCTTGAAAGGACAACCCGGACAACTCAACTACTCAGCCGCCAAGGCCGCTATGATTGGCGCTACCAAGTCGCTGGCTCAGGAAGTGGGCTCCCGCAAGATTACGGTCAACGCTGTGGCTCCCGGTTTCATTGCCACCGACATGACAGAAGGACTGGACGAAGCCAATCTGAAGAAACTGATTCCCGCAGGACGCTTTGGCAAACCCGAGGAAGTGGCCGCTGTTGTGGGCTTCTTAGCCTCCGACGACGCCGCCTACATCAACGGGGAGGTAATCTCAGTTAACGGAGGACTTTACAGTTAATCAATTAACAATTAACAATTAACAATTAACAATTTATAATTATCAATTGTCAATTATCAATTAAAAATTGAATATGTCTCGTCGCGTCGTTATCACTGGAATGGGCATCTACTCTTGTCTGGGCAAGAACCTGGACGAGGTGCGCCAATCGCTCTACGAGGGAAAGTCGGGCATTGGCATTGACCCGTTGCGCAGTGAATACGGCTATCGGTCGCCGTTGACAGGCATCGTGGAGCGCCCGCAGTTGAAGGGACTCCTGGACCGCCGCGCACGCATCTGCCTGGCCGAAGAGGGCGAATATGCCTACATGGCCACGGCTGAAGCACTTCGCAACGCCGGCATCGACCTCGACTACTTAGCGGCCAACGAAGCGGGCATTTTGTACGGCAACGACTCGTCAGCCAAGGCGGTCATTGACTCGCACGAGACCACTTTGCGCACCAAAGACACCACCTTGCTGGGCTCTGGCGCCATTTTCCAATCGATGAACTCCACCGTCACGATGAACCTCGCCACCATCTTCAAATTGAGAGGCGTCAACATCACCGTTAGTGCGGCTTGCGCCAGCGGCTCACATGCCATTGGCCTGGGAGCGATGTTCATCCGTCAAGGATTGCAAGAGATGGTCATCTGCGGCGGCTGCCAAGAAACCAACTATCTCTCTATGAGCAGCTTTGATGGCATCAGCGCCTTCTCAACCCGCATCGATGAGCCCACCAAAGCCTCGCGGCCTTTCGACCGCGACCGTGACGGATTGGTACCCAGCGGGGGCGCCGCCACCGTCATCCTCGAAGAATACGAACATGCCGTCAAACGCAGCGCCCACATCATCTGCGAAGTGGCAGGCTACGGCTTCTCCTCCAACGGAGCCAACATCTCCCAACCCAGCGACCACGGGTCAGCCACCGCCATGATGCGCGCCATGCAGGAAGCCGGCGTTTCAGCCCGCGACATCGACTACATCAATGCCCACGCCACCTCTACGCAACAGGGCGATGCATTCGAAGCCCTCGCCTTAAGCCAACTCTTTGCCGACAGCCACACCCCCATCAGCTCCACCAAAGGAATGACAGGGCACGAGTGTTGGATGGCCGGCGCCAGCGAAGTAGTCTATTCTAACCTTATGATGCTCAACGACTTCATCGCTCCGAACATAAACTTCGAAAACCCAGACGAATATTCCAAAAATCTAAATATCATCAATAAAACCACCGAGAAAAAAATAAACATTTATCTCTCCAACTCCTTTGGCTTTGGTGGTACCAATAGCGCCTTAGTAATCAAGAAAATATAACAAATATGACCAGAGAAGATATCATTAAAACCATCAACACTTTCCTGATCGAAGAACTCGAAATAGATGAAAACCTGATTCAGGAAGACGCATTGCTGAAAGAGAAACTCGGCATCGACAGTCTTGATTTCGTGGACATTGTCGTCATTGTGGACCGCGAATTCGGCATCCGAATCAAGAACGAAGAGATGAAAGAGATCAAGACCTTAGGCCAGTTCTACAACTTCATCGACAACAAACTCAACAACCAATAAACGATGGCTGAAGAACGACAATGGCAAGGCACCACGGGTGGCGGCAACTTCGGTCAAAAGGCCCTGTTTGTCATGCTGAAACACATCCGTGTCACACTGCTCTACCCCATTCTCTTTCTCATCATCCCGTTCTACTTAATTTTCTCACGCAAAGGCACCAAAGCCACCCACAATTATTACAAGGAAATTTGGAAAGTCAAAGGACTTAAAAATCTGTGGTACTGTTACTTGAACAACCTCACTTTTGGCAAGGTCGTGCTGGACAAATTTGCTGTGCTGGCTGGCAATCACCAACAATTCGACATTCACTTTGACGACGAAGACTGGAAGGCCTTCCATTCGCTGCTGGATCAGGACAAAGGCATTATCCTGGCCGGTTCACACATAGGCAACTTCGAGTTGTTGGGCCAACGATTATCGCAAGACAAAAAGCCGATCAGTTGTGTAATATATGACGGAGAAAACTCTAATTACCAAACACATAGAAACACCGCTTTCGGCAAGCAGAAGGTAAAGACGATTCCCATTCGCCAAGACATGTCGCACCTTTTCACCATCAAGGATGCTTTGGACAACGGGGAAATCATCGCCATTCTTTGCGACCGCTATATGGGCGGCCGGAAAGTCAAGAAATGCCAATTCATGGGCCATGACGCCAACTTCCCTACGGGCATATTCATCATGGCTGCACAAATGGAAGTACCTGTCGTATCGACATTTATCATGAAAGAAAAAGGCACCCAATACAAAGGATACATGAAGCCACTGAAAATCAACGAAGAGACCGACTCGGTTACCCAACGCACCGATGCCATCTTGCAGGCATACGTCGCTTCGTTGGAAAATATGCTGCACCAATATCCTCATCAATGGTTTAACTATTATCCTTTCTGGGGAGAAAACAAAAGAGGCTAACAATTTGAAAAACAATACAATAATGGAATTAAACTCACCTCAAAAAGAGCTATACGGCAAAGAACGGCTCACCGCTCTGCAGGCACAGCGACTGGCACAAGAAATCGCTTTCGGTCCGATCATTTTCCAAGTGTCACGACTGATGGTCAAATTCGGCATTTTCCAACTGTTAGACGACCACAAAGAGGGTCTTACCATGGAAGAAATTGCCGACAAGACAGGCGTTTCGCTTTATGGCGTTAAAGTGCTGGTAGAATCCTCACTCACCTTAGGTACTGTATTGCTCAAAGAGGGCAAATTCCATTTAGCCAAAGCCGGTTGGTTTCTGCTGAACGACCAAATGGCACGCGTCAACATGGACTTCAACCATGACGTTAACTATCTGGGAATGTTCGATTTGGAAGAAACATTACTACATGGAAAACCGGAAGGCCTAAAGACATTCGGCAACTGGCCCACCATTTATGAAGGCTTGTCGCAGCTGCCGCCCCAAGTACAAAAAAGCTGGTTTGCTTTCGACCACTTTTATTCCGACAACTCTTTCGAGCAAGCCTTGGAGATTGTCTTTGCCAACAAACCCCAAAAGTTATTGGATGTGGGCGGCAATACCGGCCGTTGGGCCACGCAATGTGTGAAATACAATCGCGATGTGCATGTAACCATTATGGATCTGCCGCAACAATTGGAGATGATGCGCCAACAAACCAAGGGAATGGACGGTGCCGACCGCATCGACGGTTACAGCGGTAACCTACTGGATACCAACACACAGCTTCCTAAGGGCTACGATGTCATTTGGATGAGTCAGTTCCTCGATTGCTTCTCCGAAGAAGAAATTACCAGCATCCTCAGCAGAGCAGCCGCCGCAATGAGCACTGGCAGCAAACTCTACATTATGGAGACTTTCTGGGACCGTCAGGCTTTTGAAACGGCCTCCTTCTGTCTGGCACAAATCAGCCTCTACTTCTCAGCCATGGCCAATGGCAACAGTAAGATGTACTACTCTGGCGACATGCTACGCTGCATTGAGCAAGCCGGCCTGCGCACAACGAAAATCCACGACCATATCGGACTAGGCCATAGCATTGTGGAGTGCGAACTCTAAGACACACCGCAAGCGGTTCATTTTCGCACATATATATTGTCAGTCTGCAAAAAATTTGTATCTTTGCAAATTTAATGGGAAAAGCAAACTGATATGACGCCTGTCAACGCATCACAATATATTCCGCAACAGCCACCGGTTTTGATGGTGGACACCTTCTTGGAATGCAACGATGCATTGATAATCACCAATTTCAAGATTCCTGAAGAACACATTTTCGTACAAAACGGACACCTGACTGCGGCCGGTCTGCTCGAAAACATTGCGCAGACGTGTGCTACACGCATCGGCTGGCTGAACCGAGACAAGCCCATAAAGATTGGCGTTATCGGAAGTATCAGCAATCTAGAAATCAACGCTTTTCCGCCCGCAGGAGAAACATTGACAACCAGAGTGGATATCGTATCGGAAATCTTCAGTGCCACCATGGTGAAGGCCGAAATCAAGTGCAAAGAGCAAATCTTGGCGCAATGCGACATGAAAGTATTTGTGACAGAACAAAATGTACTGAGACCGAGTGAAAACTAAACACTACATATACCAAAAAGGGCACCATATGGTCACCCCTCTGGCTATAGGCAGCGAAGCCAACTTTGAAGCCATCGCCACGGGACACAGTCAACTGCGCCATTACCAGCAGCAGTGGGACATTCCGGAGCCTTTTTTCGCTTCCATTTTCCCTGTAGAGACGTTTCAGAAAACATCTCTGCAACAGTACACCCGCTTTGAGAATATTGCCATCCAAGCCGCAGAAGGCGCCATTCAACGTGCTGGAATAGATGCCTCTAACCCACGCGTGCTGTTCGTCATTTCCACTACTAAAGGCAACGTAGAGGCTTTGGAAAACGAAAAGGCACAACCTGCCCACCAAGCCTATCTATGGCATTCAGCCCAGCTTATCGCCTCACATTTCGGCAATCACAACACGCCTATTGTCGTCAGCAATGCCTGCATTTCAGGCTGCGCCGCCCAAATTACCGCATTTAACATGCTACAATACAGCGATTTGTATGACTATGTAGTAGTTATTGGCGCCGAAGTACTCTCACGCTTCATCATCGCAGGCTTCCAGTCGTTTAAAGCGCTCTCGCCAGAACGCTGCAAGCCTTTCGACAAGAACCGCTGCGGACTCAACTTGGGCGAAGCTGCCGCTGCCATTGTCTATGCCCGCTGTGAGGATGAAACACAAATTCCCGACCAAGGCATTGTCATGACAGCCGGCGCCATCAACAACGACGCCAACCATATTTCGGGGCCCTCACGCACAGGCGAAGGCTTAAAGCGTAGCATTAATAAAGTTGCAGAAAACTTTGATACAAAGCAAATTGCATTTATCAACGCTCACGGAACAGCCACGCTCTACAACGATGATATGGAGTCGATAGCCATACAGCGATGCGACCTGCAAGAGATCCCCGTCAACAGTTTGAAAGGTTATTACGGCCACACTTTAGGAGCCGCTGGAGTGATGGAAGTCATCCTTTCCTCCATAGCCTTACAGAAACAAATGGTCATCAAGAGTTTAGGAACAGAAGAACCTGGCACGGCACAACCGCTCAATGTCTGCATGGAAAACACGCCTGCGCACGGTAACGCCTTTCTGAAGCTCATTTCCGGCTTCGGCGGAAGCAATGCAGCCTTATTATTCACCTTAAAGCACGCATCACTATGACAGAACCAATCTTCAATACGTTGATTAAGTGCGAAATAACCGCTTCAACGGCAAAGGTGAACGGACAGACTATCTTGCAACGAACCGATGCTTCAGAGGACTGGTTTTCAAAGCTTTACCATGCTATCGGCATGCAATATCCCAAATTTTTCAAGATGGACCGACTGTGCAAAGCTGGCATCTTGGGCGCCGAATTATTGCTGAAAGATTTCGACTACGACCGTGAGAATGTAAAAGCCGACTGGGGTATAATCCTGATGAACAGCGCTTCATCGCTCGACAATGACCGACATTTCCAAGAGACTATCGCTACCGACAACTACTACCCTAGCCCCGCCGTGTTTGTCTATACCCTTGCCAATATCGTGACAGGCGAAATAGCCATCCGCCACAAAACGGGCGGCGAATCCTCCTTCTATGTTATGCCCTCGTTCGATGAGCAATTGATGGATACGCTTGTCAATCAGGCCTATATGGCCAATCCTGAGTTGACGCACATTATTTGCGGATGGGTGAATGTGGATGGTAACGAAGTGGATGTGAGGATGAAGGTAGTGGAGAGATGAGAACGGAGAACGGAGAACGGAGAACGGAGAACAGAGAGATGAGAGATGAGAGATGAGAGATGAGAGATGAGAGATAAGAGATGAGAGATAAAAGATTGAGAATTAAATAATTAAACATAAAACCAATGGAAGAATTAATCAACAAATTAAAAGAAGAAATTATCGATGTGTTGAATTTGGAAGGCATGAAACCCGAAGACATTGACGAGAACGCTCCTTTGTTTGGCGAAGGTTTGGGTTTGGACTCCATCGATGCATTGGAACTGATTGTGCTGCTTGAGAAAAACTACGGTATCAAGTTGAAAAACGCCAATGAAGGCAAGGAGATCTTCAAGTCGGTACGTGTAATGGCCGAATACATTAACGAACACAGAACGAAATAAACGATGCCCAAAATTGTCGTCACCGGTCTTGGCATAATCACATCCATGGGGCATGGCAAAGAAGCTACTATAGAGCGGCTTCTGAGCGGTCAGGGTGCCATTGGGAAACTGCACATTTTGCAGACCAAGCACCATGACTTGCCTGCAGGTGAAGTGGCCTATACCGACGAGGAGTTGAAGCAATTCATCGGCATGCCCCTTGAGAAACGCTGTAACCGCACCACGCTGTTGGCACGCGTAGCCATGAAAGAAGCGCTGGAGCAGGCACATTTGGACAAGGTATTTCCCGATAAAGTAGCCTTCATCTCCGGCAATACGGTCGGTGGCATGGAGAAGAGTGAACTTCACTATCACGATTTCCAAAACAATGACGACTGGAACGAATATATTGGCATGCACGACTGTGGCTCGTGCACCGAGATGATTGCCGAAGAATACAAAGGGCAGTTCCAACTGACGAGCACCATTTCAACAGCCTGTTCTTCAGCCGCTAACGCCATCATTTTAGGAGCAAACCTGATCAAGGACGGCACTTCGGAGATTGCCGTTGTTGGCGGTACAGAATGTTTGTCGAAGTTCCATCTCAACGGTTTTAACACCTTGATGATTTTGGATAAAGAGGAATGCAAACCTTTTGATGCTCAACGTAATGGATTAAACTTAGGAGAAGGCGCCGCTTATCTGGTCATTGAGACGGAAGAGTCGGCCAAACGACGCAATGTGCCGATTTTGTGCGAGTTGAGCGGTTACGCCAACCGCTGCGATGCATTTCACCAGACAGCCACCTCACCTCAAGGCGACGGTCCCTTCCTGGCAATGCGAAAAGCATTGGCAAACAGCGGATTGCAACCCTCCGACATCGATTACATCAACGCTCACGGCACAGGCACGCCCAACAATGACGAATGCGAAGGGATTGCCATGATGCGCATCTTTGGCGACCAAATGCCGCCTGTATCATCCACCAAGGCTTACACCGGCCATACGACCAGTGCCGCCGGCAGTGTGGAGAGCGTTATCAGCATCTTGGCACTGCAACACCATTTTATCCCCGCCAATCTCCATTACCAACACCCTGTGGCCGAGCACAATTTCCAGCCGGTAGCCAAGGTGCTCACCGATGTGAACTTGCGTCATGTGCTTACCAACTCCTTCGGGTTTGGCGGCAACGATTCCTCGTGCATCTTTTCATCCTACGAGCCTAATTCTCAGGCAAACAACAATATAGTGACTGTAAAAGCAGCCGCACGACCCGTGTACATTCGCGCCGCATCGCAAATATCGCTTCAGCAACCTCTTGACGAGCAATGGTTTGACCAGCCAGTCTTTCCAGCCGAAGTCAACTGCGCCTCACAGGAGCCCGATTACGCGCAATACATCAACCCGATGGCAGCACGCCGAATGGGCAAACTCTTCAAGCGTGCCATTGCCACTGCCGTAGATGTCATGCAAAAAGGTGAAAAAGAGCAAGTTGATGCCATCATCACAGGAACAGGGCTCGGCTGTATCGAACATACGGAGAAGTTCCTGAATGCCATGCTTGACAATGACGAGGAGTGTCTCCCCCCGACCCCATTTATGCAATCCACACATAACACCATCAGTTCGCAGATGGCGTTGCACTTGAAATGCCACGGCTACAACTGCACCTACTCGCATCGGGGTACCTCATTCGACAGCAGCCTTTTAGACGCCCTTACGCAAATGCATCTTGGCGAAATCCATTCGGCATTAGTCTGCGGCCACGAAGAGATGACGCCCTCCTATTTCCAAATGCTGGGCAAAATTGGCTATTGGAAAGCAACGTCAGACGAAGCCGCTCTGCACCGCCACGACACCGCAGGCTCTTTTTCGGGGAGCAGTTCCGTTAATCTGCTACTCACCGACACGGCCGACAGTCGTAATTTATGTGCCATCAAAGCAATGAAAGCCCTGTACTGCCCAAGTGAGCAGCAACTTAGCGATGCTCTGCAGCAAATTCTTGCCCAAGAACATCTCTGTATGGATGATATTTCGGCCATTGTGATGGGACTGAACGGAGACCAACAAAATGACGAGGTTTATCTGCATTTTGCACAGCAGAATTGCCCGCAGACGCCCATTGCCTGGTACAAGCACATTTTTGGCGAATCGTACTGCGCATCAGCCTTTGGAACATACACGGCTGCCATTATGTTGCAACGGCAGCATATTCCAGCACATTTGTTGTACACTTCGTGTAACGCTTCCATTAAGCCGAAAAACATATTGGTTTACAACCATTTTCACAATAAAGATCATTCATTTATTCTGTTATCATCATGTTAACTTTAATCATTTTAATCGTTATACAGTCAATATTACTGATAGCCGCACAGTCGTTGTTGAAGGTTTCAGTGCAGTTGTTCGGCGATTTCTCCTGGTCGTGGTCCTACTTCAAGACCGTGTTCACCACCTGGCAATTCGCCGCTTCGGGAGTCTGTGCGTTGGCAGCATTTCTGGTATGGATGTATGTACTGAAGCGCTATCCCTTTGGTCTCGCCTACCCGCTGCTGTCCATCAGCTATATCATCGGACTGCTTGCAGCCTACTTCATTTTCCATGAGGCTGTTCCGCTCACCCGATGGATTGGAGTAGCGATTGTGATGGTGGGAGTTTTTTTGATTGTAAGAGGCTAATTGAGATGAGAGATGAGAACGGAGAGATGAGAACTAAAAACTGAAAGATGAAAAGAGTTGGCATTATATCATTGATTCTATTCTGCTTGCTGGGGGTTGTTTTTGCGCAAAGCAATCAGGAAGTGGCTGTTACGGGCGAGCAACGCACACAGTTGGTCAATGCTGTGAGCAAGGCACACAAACAGTTACGAACTCTTAGTGCCAACTTCACCCAAGAGAAAAGTTCGGCCCTATTCTCCGAAAAAGTGGTCCAGAAAGGCATTTTCTGTTACCAGTCGCCACGCCAACTGCGCTGGGAGTACAAATCACCCAAGCCCCTCACCATGCTGTTCGACGACCAGAAAGTCTCCCTGCTGACCGACAAAGGCGCCATCAACAGTCCTAACAAAATGCTCAACGAGCTGGGCAAGATGATCATCAACACCATTAACGGTGACAATATTTGCGACAATACCAATTTTAACATCAGTTTTTTGAAAAACAGCCACGACGGCAGTTATATAGCCGTTCTAAAGCCCATCAATAAAAGAATCAAAGCCAACTACTCCTCTATTCGCGTTGTTTTGAACGGCAAGGACTACTTGGCTGAAAAAGTCATTCTGAATGAGAGCAATGGCGATACTACCACCCTCATTTTCACGAACAAGAAAGTCAACCAGACTTTACCTGCCAACAGTTTCACCAAATGACCATGCTACTGCACAGTTTTTTTGACATCCAAAAAGTGGATACCGCTGACCATGCGGCCCGCTTCGCTATAAAGCTCAATCCAGAGCACCCTATCTTCAAAGGACACTTTCCCGGATGCCCTATCGCACCAGGCGTTTGTGTTACACAGATGGCCATCGACCTGTTCTCCCATTATCTCCAACAGGAATATACGCTACACAAAGCCAGAGGCATCAAGTTTCTCAACATCATCCGTCCTGATGAGACACCCGAACTTGACTATCTGCTAACATGGGAAGAACTTGAAAATCAAGAATATCGTGTTAAAGCCATTGTGCAGCACACCGATACCGTCTTCGCCAAAATCGACATAACACTCCGCAAAGCATAGTCAGATGAACGCAGAAGCCACAAAGGCGCTCTTCAAGCGCGAAAAAGTTTGTGTTGTCATTCCGACCTACAACAACGACAAGACTGTGGTGGATGTAATTCGTCAAGTGATGGCCTATTGCGACGATATCTTTGTGGTTGACGACGGCTCAACTGACACAACCTCTAAAGTGTTGCAAACACTGCCCTCAAGCGTCACCATCATTACTCACACGACCAACCGAGGAAAAGGGAAAGCCTTGACTACTGGTTTTAAAAACGCTATGGAACAAGGGTTTAGCTATGCTATCACCCTGGATGCCGACGGACAGCACTATGCAACGGACCTGCCCATCTTTGCCGAAGCACTGACCACACACAGCAACACGCTCATCGTGGGCAGTCGCCAGTTTGGCCTGCCAAACATGCCACAAAAGAGCAGCTTTGCCAACCGATTTTCCAACTTCTGGTTTACCGTACAAACCGGCAAGCGGTTGCCCGACACACAAACAGGCTACAGACTCTATCCCCTATGTAAAATGGGACGCATGAAACTCGTGTCAAGTCGCTATGAAGCGGAGTTGGCATTGCTCGTACGCTCAGCGTGGCGCGGCATTCCCATCGTACCGATCCCTATCAATGTCTATTACCCACCCAAAGAAGAGCGCGTGTCGCACTTCCGACCGGGTTGGGACTTCTTCAGAATAAGCCTGTTGAATGCGTATTTCACCTTTGCTGCCATTCTTTACGGGTATCCGGCGATGCTGTACCATTATATCAAATGCACAATTCATAATTCATAATTCAATTTATAATTTACAATTTACAATTAATATAACTTTATAATTTCACAAATTCGTAACCTAATAATACTTAACTCCTTGGTTTCTTAACTCCTTAACTCCTATTCACTTTTCACTGCTCACTTCAACAATAAGAACTTTAACCCAAATGAAAAAGATATTCCTCAACATATACAGATATCTCAACCGGCACAAGGCCATGATGTGGGGCCTATTGGCGCTGCTTACCGTGCTCTGTCTGCTTAGTGCCTTGAGAATCAACTTTGTTGAGGATATCAGCAGTTTTCTGCCCAACAACAAAGAGAACGAGCGCATCAACTATGCTTACGGGCACATCGGCACCGCTAACAAGATTATGGTCAATATTGCATCGGTTGCTTTGACAGGCTCAGCGACCGATGCGACAGAAGAATCGGCGGTGGAGCTTGTCGAGACCGCCGCAGATTTGTTTGCCGAAAAGATGAACGAAGTCGACAGCGGGCAATACATGCAAGATTTGCTATATCAGATTGACCAAGAGAGAATTAACGAACTGACGGCTTTTGTCATCGACAATATGCCCTATTTCCTGACTGAGGACGATTATGCCCGCATGGACACGCTACTTACGTCCGAGCGGATTAGTGAGCAACTGGCCAACGACAAGCTATTACTCTCGTCACCGGTAGCCACCTTGCGCACCATCATCCAAAAAGACCCGCTATTCTTCTCAGCTCCGTTATTACAAGCCCTCAACAACTTCCGCCCCGACAACAACTATAACGTTGAAGATGGCTACATTTTCAACAAGGAGGGCAACGAAGCCATTGTGGTCATCACTTCCCGCTTCCCCATCAGCGAAACCAAGAACAACGCCCAGCTCATCAAAGAAATCAAGCAATGTGCAAAAGAAGTTGAGGAAGAACTTGACCATCAAGTAAATATAAGCAGTTTTGGCGCAGCAGAGATATCCCTCACCAATGCCCAACAAATCAAGAAAGACAGCTTCATGGCCATCAGCTTGTCGTTATTGCTCATTGTGGCCATTCTCTTCTATTACTATCGTAATGCGCGTAGCATTCTGCTTATCCTGCTCTCCACTTTTGCTGGCGGACTGTTTGCCTTAGGTCTGATTGCCATTGTTAAAAATCCCGTGTCGCTCATTGCCATTGGCGTGGCCTCCATCATTATAGGCATAGCTATCAACTACCCTATCCACCTGCTCTCCCACTTCAAGCGGACTGACGACAAAGAGCAGATTATCAAAGACATATCAGCGCCTCTGCTGACCGGCAACATCACAACCGTGGGTGCCTTCATCAGCTTGATGTTCATCAGTTCGGATGCCATGAAGGACTTAGGGTTGTTTGCCGCCCTGCTGCTGATAGGCACTATCTTCTTTGTACTGATATTCTTACCGCATCTCTTAGGCAAACACTATCCAGGCAAAGATCGCCAGTTGGCCTTCAAGTCGGTGGCCGAATTCCGCCCCGAACGTTACAGCCTGATTATGGTGGCCATCGTCGTGTTGACTGTTGTTTTTTACCTCTTCAGCAGTCGCACTGCTTTCGACACCAACATGCATCATATCAACTATATGACGGATGAGCAGCGAGCGAAATTCGACCAATTGTTAGCCGAAAATGACCCTAACAGCCGCACACTCTACTGCATCGCCGAAGGCAGCACATTGGATGAGGCTTTGCAACATAATGAACTGGTACAGAAAGAGTACCAGAAGCACTCGTTCTGGATAGGCCAACTGAATGGTGTAGGACAATTCCTCCCTTCTTTCGCCACACAACAAGCAAAAATTGACCGTTGGAATCAATTTTGGCAAGATAAGAAAGAGAGTTTCTTTCAAAATTTAGACAAAGCCGCCACTGCAAATGGCTTTACACCTGCCGCCTTCCAACCTTGTAAAGATATCATCAACAATGATTATCAAACACAAGACCATCAATACTTTAGCTTAATTAAAGAAGAGATGGCCGCCAATTACATATCAGAAGATGACCATCACTTTTTAGTATATAACTTACTGAAAGTAAGCAAGAATGATGCTGAAAAAGTAGAGGTGCTGTTCAACCACATCGATGATAATATCTTTGCCTTCACTGACAGTTCCATTGCTTCGCGCTTGGTAAACGCGCTCTCGAAAGACTTCGACTATGTGCTTTTCATCTGTGGTTTCATCGTATTTGCATTCCTCTTAATTTCCTTTGGGCGACTGGAAATCAGCCTGTTGGCATTCACTCCGCTCATTGTGGCCTGGATCTGGATTTTAGGCATTATGGGCCTCACAGGAATCAATTTCAATATTGTCAACATCATCTTGGCCACTTTCATTTTCGGCATGGGCGATGACTATTCCATCTTCGTCACCGAAGGCTTAAGCTACGAATATCGCTTTGGGCGCCCCATGCTGTCACAATTCAAGAATTCGATTATCCTCTCCTCTTCCATCATGTTCATCGGCATTGGCATGCTGATTTTCGCCAAACATCCCGCCATGAAATCACTGGCCGAAGTGACCATTGTGGGTATGTTTTCGGTTGTCCTGATGGCTTATATCATCCCGCCGTTCATCTTTAAATGGCTTACACAGAAAAAAGGAAAGCCGCGCAAGCAGCCCATCACATTGGTCAACTTCCTGCGCACCGTCTATGCTTTCACCTTCTTCGTTTTGGGCTCCATCTTCATGGCTTTGGCAGCCTTCTTCATCCTCACGTTACGCGGACGCACACACAAGCATAAACAGCAGTATCACAAGCTCTTGCGCAATATGATGCGCTTCATCGCTAAAGGAATGCCACAAGTACCCTATCGTGTGGACAATCCTTGCGGAGAAGACTTTTCCAAGCCGGCGGTCATCGTTTGCAATCACCAGTCGCATTTTGACCTGGTTTATACCTTAATGCTCTCGCCGAACATCATTGCGCTGACCAACACGTGGGCGTGGAATTTCCCGTTTTACCGCAGCATTGTCCGCGGAGCCGACTTCTTGCCACTCACCAACGGCATCGAACAGAACATACCACGCCTGAAAGAGCTCACCGACAGAGGCTATTCCATCCTGGTATTTCCCGAAGGCACCCGCTCTGCCGACTGTTCGGTATTGCGCTTCCACCAGGGGGCATTCCATTTGGCCGAGCAGTTAGGTATAGACATCCTGCCGATTGTGCTTCATGGTGTCGGCCACATCCTCCCCAAAGAAGAGACTTTGCTACGTCGCGGAAAAGTGTGCGTCAGCATCGAGCAACGCATTACACCCGACAATGCCGAGTATCGCAACGGCAAAGAATGCAAAGAAACAGCACGATTGGTACGCCACCTCTTCCAACAACGATATGACGAGATTTGTCGCCACGAAGAAGACATCATCTATTTCAAAGACAATGTTTTACACAACTATATTTACAAAGGCCGCGAAGTAGAGAAAGCGTGTCGCCAACAGTTGAAGAGTGTGGATAAGCTCTGCCAGTTTGTGCAAACGCTGCCTGAAAGCGGCCGATTGCTCATCAAGCATTGCGGACAAGGCGAATGGGCACTGCTGACGGCCTTAGTGAAAAAAGAGTGGCAGATATATGCTTACGATGATGACCCTGACCTTGTGGACACGGCGCGCCATTGTGTGGCCGTACCCGCCAATCTGCACTATCTAACCGACTTGGACAATGATGCTGATTACGACCAAATTATAGACCTTAAAACGATTACCCAATAATTGAAAATTATTTTATAATATTGCATCTTCTTTTGCAAACGGCAAATTATAAAGAATAATCGGCCTAAAACAAAGAGATACACTTAGGATAACAGAATGAAACTCAAACTAATATACCCCAAGTGGAAGAAACTGCCCGGGCAGACCACTTTCAACTTACCCCCTCACGGACCGGTTGTTTTTGCAGCCACCCTGCCCGAATATGTCGATATTTCTTTCACCGACGAAAATGTTGAAGAACTGGATTTTGACGAGGAATGTGACATTGTCGCCATCTCGATGATGCTCACCACGCAAGTCAAACGAGGCTGGGCCATTGCCGACGAATACCGACGCCGCGGCAAAACCGTCATGTTCGGCGGCATCTCCACGATGTTGCATGCCGAAGAGACCTTGCAACATGCCGACAGCATTTTTCTTGGCGAGTCGGAAGGCCGTATGGAAGCCGTGATGGAAGATTTCAAGAAACACCAGCTCAAGAAAGTCTATAATTACATGGGCAAACAACCTCCCATTGAGATGGTTGGGCCTGCCCGCCGCGATTTATACAAACGGGAGCTCTACAACCACAAAGGCGTTCAGATGGTCGATTTGTTCCATGCCTCGCGCGGTTGCCGCTTTAGCTGCTATCCTTGCGCCGTCTCTTACCTTGGCGGCCGTTGCTTCCGTCCCCGCCCCATTGACAAAGCCATTGAGGATATGGCTGGTATCGACAACAACCGTCTGTTCATCGTTGACAACTCACTGGCACAGAACAAGCAATGGGAAATGGACCTCTTCCGTGAGATGATTCCCTTAAAGAAAAAATGGATCAGCCACACCATTGAAGACGATCCCGAAGTGCTGGATTTGGCGGCGCAAGCGGGCGCATGGTATGTATATCAGGCTGTTTACGACACCTCTGACTACATCAAGGAACGCGTGAAACGCTACCACGACTACGGCATCGGCGTGGAAGGCACCATCCTGTTCGGCCTGGACAACCAAACCGAAGACGACATTCTTCGTCTGATTGACTTTCTGCTCAAGATAGACTTGGACTTGGCCGAATTCACTATCCTGGCACCCTTCCCGCACACGAAAGCCTACGACGACCTGATGCGCCAAGGGCGTATCTTTGATAAGGACTGGGATCACTACAACGCCGGTCAGGTGGTCTATTACCCCAAAAACATGACACCCGAGCGTCTGCAAGAGCTCTACGACTACGCATGGAAAGCCTTCTATCAAGATGAAACACAAGAAGAAAAGATGTTTAAGCTCTTCACCCAGGTGATGTTACGAGAGATGGAAGACGGCACCTACCGCCCCCGCAACCGCAAACTGGCCAACAAAAGCTTCGGCAAAGATGTGGACAGAAGCAAAAGTCACTTCAACGAAAAATAACTCCTTAGTTTCTTAACTTCTTAACT
>JAEERB010000190.1 GCA_016285615.1 Bacteroidales bacterium | reverse complement strand
GCTTGGCAATATATGTGGTTTGTGCCGCAGGATCCACAAGGCCTCATCGACCTCTTCGGCGGCAAGAAAGGCTTTTTGAAGAAACTTGATGAGAATTTCAGCCTCACCGCCACTTCCGGCGAGGTCAATGGCAACGCCAGCGGCTTCATCGGGCAGTATGCCCACGGCAACGAGCCAAGCCATCACACGGTGTATCTCTATAACTTCGCTGGTAAGCCAGAACGCACACAGGAGTTGGTGGAGCAGGTGCGCAGTGAGTTCTATCGTGCTACGCCTTGCGGCTATGCCGGCAACGACGACTGCGGCCAGATGTCGGCTTGGTACATCTTCTCCGCTTTGGGCTTCTATCCCTTCCACGCCGGCTCAGCAGAATATGTCATTGGCACACCGTTGTTCACAAAAGCCACATTACACCTTGAGAACGGCCATGATTTTGTGATTTCAGCACCCAACAAAACGCCAAAACGCATCCATGTGAAAAGCGTAAAACTGAACGGGAAGCCCATTAAGGATTACAAGCTCACCCACCAACAGATTTTGGATGGCGGAACTTTGGAATTCAGGATGAAATAACCTCTCACTTCTCACCCTTCAAATACTCCCTCGGAGTCTTCCCTGTCACGGACTTGAAGGAACGCTCGAAGCTGCTGATGCTATAGAAGCCCGACTGGTCGGCGATTTGCTGCACGGTGAGACCCGGATTTTCTTTGATGAGGTTCAAGGCATATTTGATGCGAAGCCCTTTGATATAATCGGGAAAGGAAAGCTCAGGCTGTATCTCGTTCAGCATCTTTGTCAAGGTTTGGTGCGAACAGCCCAACATTTTGGCCACCAAAGCTCGTGAGATGTCTTTTTTAAGATAAAGCTGCTGATCCTCAACGAAAGCTTGTAACGTTGTCGCAACCTGCTGGGAGGCTTCGGGTACTGGCTGGATCTTTTCCTGAGCTATGATGTGTACTTGTTTCTGAAGCCGTGTCAACTCATCTTTCATCAACAACGTCTTTTTCTTGTATTCATCGGATGATTTCTCCATTTTCTTCTTGCTAAAACGATACAGGAGAACAAAAACCAAAAGCAACAGGATGACCAGCGCAAATAAAGAAGTGAAGCGTTTCCTTATGTTCTTCGACAAATCATCCAATTCCAATTTATATTGCTGTGCCTCATACTTGACGGCATTCACGGCGATGCCCTCTTGTTGTTCAAACCTGTTAATCAGCTGCGTCAAGGTGTCGATACGCTGTTGGTAATGTCGAGCTGTGGCCGTGTCACCAGAAACGCGGTAAACTTGTTCCAAGCGCGAAAGTTTTCTTCGATAGAGACGTTTGATGGTATCATCGTCTTGATAGGGGAAACGATCCATGATACTTAAGACGGAATCCACATTGCCACAAGCAGCATAATAACTGATTTGTGTTCGGTAACTATCGAACGTGTTGGCATAATTGAAAGACAATGCCTTGTTGAAATCAGTTTCTGCCTCAACATACTTGCCGAGGTTGGCTTTGGCTGTGGCGCGAGCCATGATCATATCATATCGGCATTGGTCACAATAGGTCCGAGCCCAAGGGAACTTGGCTTCCATCTGGTCAATCATTTGTTCAAAGTCATCGGCTACCTTAAGCAAAGATTCCATGTCTTCAACGGCGAGATAACAATTAATTAAGTTGTTGACAAAAAACAAAAGATGTCCATAATCACTGTCAGTCTTTGCCACCCGTTTCCCCATGTCGATGGATGACTGCATGAGCTCCAAGCCTTCTTCTTGACCCAGGTCGAACATACATTTACCCACGATGTAGTCGAACGAATGCTCTTCGAACTTCATGCTTTTGTACCGATGAGCGATTTCCTTGCCTTCAGAACACGCATTGATACAGGTATGGAAATCCTTGCAAGATTCAGCAATTGTGCTAAGTAAATAATAAACATTTACCCGCTGTACATCATCATCGCGGTCAAGTATGGAAAGTGCTTCGCGGCAAAAGTCCATTGCCAGGCCATAGTCATCTGTATAACGGTAAAAAAGATTGGCCATGATAGTCGCTGTTTCAAATGCCGACAATTCGCCGTTTTGTTCACCTTCAATGACACGATAACAGGCTGCCTCAAAATCAACGTTAGCAAGCCTCATTAATGAGTCGGCACTATACCTATCTGTTCGCGGCAGGGGTTGTGGATGATGGCAGCAGCACAAAAAAGCGATGCAAACACAAAAGGGAACGATATAATTTTTCATTATGTACAATTTGAATGCAAAGATAGCTTTACTCATTGTTATAACATGATAAAAAATGTTAAAAACCACGCCAAGGTTTACAAATTGCCGAATTTACCAATAATTTGCCGATTTGTAAGTCAATATTTTACAAATTGCCGAATCAAATGTTTCAAAACGCCGAATCGGAAAAAAAGGTAAAAAAAGATTGTGGCGTATCTTTGCAAGCAATTTTTATACAAATTTCAAAAATAAAGAAATGAAGAAACAACGTGTGATAAGTGCAATTGCCATGAGTGTGATCATGGCCTTTTTCACCTTATTTGCAAAAGCACAAGGCGAAGTTCTTAAAATGACAAACGGGACACGTCAGGTGCCATCAATAGGTTTTTTGTTTTATGATTCAGGCGGTCCATTGCTTTTCGACCCCATTACTGAGCCCGAAAACGCCAATGAGTACAACTGGACCACTTGGTACCAGCATAACGAGGACTACACATTGACCCTCACCGTGCCTGAAGGCAAGGGTATCAAGGTTGAGTTCAGCAAGCTCCTCATCAACAATGACTTCATCTATTTCTACGAAGGCGATGCGGTGGATGAAGACAACCTCATCAGCATCTTAACCTGCAACGACTACTCCAGTAGTTTGGATCAGTTCACCGTGATCTCACATGGCAATATGACCATTCACTTCACGTCAGATGAACGTTGGCGTGACGAAGGTTGGGTGGCCACCATCACCCAGACTGATGCCTTCGTGCCACAAGCCCCTGTTGCCGTGATGGCCGCTTGTGCCAACCAGATGGTGCTTATTCCCACTTGCAACGCCGATGAAGGTGGCACGATGCCGATGCAATACAAGCTGGGCTCAGGCGCTTGGCAAAACTATACTACCACAGGCGCATGGGTTGACTTGAGCACCCAGACCTTCTCCTTGACCGTGACAACGAGAACCAAAATTGACGATGAGCATTTTTCGGATGAAAACACATTCAACTTCAATGCGATTCGCGTTCCTGGAGACCCCACCTATACCCACGATGAGGTTGCTGACAAAGTGGTGACGTATTTCCCTAACAAACCCACTGGCGTGAACGATACTTATTACATAAGATGGACCATCAATGGTAATTCCAATGGTGCTACCGAAGATCCCAGACTATGGGAGCAGTTCGGCCAAGAGTTCCAGCAACCCGACAACACGCCCAACACTGTGCCTGCGGGCGAAATCGACTATACCAATGTCGAATTGGCATTACCTTTCTATATCCACTTTGCTACGCGAGGCACCACCTGCCCCGACGTGTTTTCAGATGTGGTTACGGTGGCGGTCACCCAGCGTTATGCGCCCATGCCGACCATTTCGTTTGAGACTTCGGGCACTAGTGGTTTGACCACTTTGGCTTGCAGCCTCGATGGTGCCGCCATCTATTACACCACCGACGGCAGTACCCCGACCACTTCAAGCACCCCATATATCCGTGTCACCTTCACCGAGCAACCATGTACCACTATGAAAGCCATGGCGGCGCAGATCGGGTTCTCCACCTCTGCTGTGGCTGCTGCCATCTTCATCCCTGGTGGTGGTGGCAGCGACGGCAATGGCGTTTATGGCCAAGTAGTGTTGTTGGACGACCGCGAGGACCATAGCTGGAGCTACTACAGCGACCCCGACCAACCCATCCACAGCCTCAACCCTGCCGATGTGAAGATTACTTACTTCGGCAATGGCACGGGTACGGTGAGCACCACCAATGCAGCGACCCCCGCCAATAACAGTTGGACTGCCGATGCCACAGGCGTACAGGTAGGCCCCAATGAAGCAGGCAACCAATTCGTCTATCTGAAGACACTTGAAAATGACGACCCTGAAGGCGAAGACAATAAATATTCCTATAACACCATCCCCAACCCGTTCTCGAAAAGACCGACGTATTCAAATGTTGTAGCAACGAGAAACATCTATGTGAGAGGTACTATACAAGACAATGCTTTCGGATATATTAATGTAACATATACCGATGTCAATAATACTCAGCAGACATGGAGCGGATACATTAATTGGAGCCAACAAC
>JAEERB010000189.1 GCA_016285615.1 Bacteroidales bacterium | reverse complement strand
CGTGTGTCGCCGTCGATATTCATCGGCAACATTACCGTTGGCTCAGCTAATTGATTTTGCCGTTTTAGAAAAAATGCGTATCTTTGCAATTCATTAGTATAAGCATTTGGATGGCTGACAAGTTATATAAATATCTTGACGTAACAGGAGGATTGGCAATGTTATACAACAAGACGTTGCGATTCACCAATGCCACGCAGTTGAACGACCCATTCGACTGCCACCCTGCGTTGATTAATGTCAAGAATGTGCCACCAGAAGAATGCAAGAACTGGCCGCCTGAGGTTATCTCCTTTTTACAATCTGACAGATTTAGAAGATACCGGGAAGAATCGTATATATGCAGCCTTTCGAAAGTATACGATTCATTGCTGATGTGGAGTTACTACAACAAACATCAAGGGGTTTGCATCGGGTTGGATATAGAGAAAACACGAAAGTACTATTCTCGGATGTCGGGGATGATTCTCGGATGTCAAGAATGGGAGGTTCAGTATTGGGAAGTGGTAGAGAAGCCCGACTTTTATAGTGACTTGATCAACTATTTCCATTACCAGATGGCCACCAAAGCTAAAGCCTGGGAACATGAACAAGAAGTGCGCTTGTTTGCATACGAACCTTCGCCAGAGCACATGCGATTACCTCCGGAGCAACACAAAGAAGAAGACTTTTGCGAAAAGATTAAATACATTTTCCACAAACAGAAGAAAGAAGATACGCCCATCCCATATAAAGAAGTTCCTGCCTTTCTTGATATAGGCGGAGAATGTTTTGAGTCCGTCTATTTGGGAATAAACATAGGCAAGAAAGAGAAAGATAACATAATTAAGGTTGCCCGCAAGAGCAATCATGAAATCAATATTTACCAAATGACGATAGACCCCGAAGCCTTCCGGCTGAAAGAAGAACTGATAGAACAATAAGATATGCCAAGAATAGCTAACCCGTCAAAACAGAAACCGTCAAAGAGTATGGAGGCGGCCTTGTGGGAGTCGGCCAACAAACTGCGTGGGGCTGTCGAGCCGGCAGAATACAAGCACGTGGTGCTGAGCCTCATCTTCCTCAAGTATGCCAACGACCGCTTTACCGAGCGGCGCAACGAATTGATGGCCGACGGCAAGGCGGCCTTTGCCGACAACCCTGTGTTCTATAATGCCAAGAACGTCTTCTATCTCGAGCCCGAGAGCCGTTGGGACTACCTGATTGAGAATTCCAAGCAGAACGATATTGCCATCAAGATCGACAAGGCGCTCGCCAAGGTGGAGCAGAACAACCCTACGCTTAAGGGTGCCCTCCCCAGCAACTACTATGCGGGCCTTGCGCTCGACCGCACCAAGCTGGCCGCCCTGCTTGACGAAATCAATAAGATCGATACTCTCAAGGACCCCGAGAACGACCTCATCGGACGCGTCTATGAGTACTTCCTCGGCAAATTCGCCATCGCCGAGGGCAAGGGCAAGGGTGAGTACTACACGCCCAAGAGCATCGTTAACCTCATCGCCGAGATGATTGAGCCTTACCGTGGCAAGATCTACGACCCCTGCTGCGGCTCGGGTGGCATGTTCGTGCAGAGCATGAAGTTCATCGAGGCACATCACGGCAACAAGCGCGACATCTCGGTCTATGGACAGGAATACACCAACACCACCTACAAGCTGGCGAAGATGAACCTCGCCATCCGCGGCATAGCCTGCAACCTGGGCGACATGGCGGCCGACACCTTCCACAACGACCAGCACAAGGACCTCAAGGCCGACTTCATCATGGCCAACCCGCCCTTTAACCAGAAGGCCTGGCGTGCCGACAACGAACTCAAGGACGACCCGCGATGGGTAGGCTACGAGACACCGCCCACGAGTAATGCCAACTATGGTTGGATACTCAACATCGTCTCCAAACTCTCGGCCAACGGCACGGCGGGCTTCCTGCTGGCCAACGGCGCCCTGAGTGGTGACGGCACCGAGCTGGCCATACGCCGCCAGCTCCTGCTCAACCACCTGGTCGAGGCCATCGTCATCCTGCCGCGCAACATGTTCTACTCGACTGACATCAGTGTGACCTTGTGGATCCTCAACCACAACAAGCGAGCGCGCGTGGTGGAGCAGAACGGCCAAATGGTACGTTACCGCGACCGTGAGGACGAAGTCCTGTTCATCGACCTGCGCCAGTGGGGCGAACCCTTCGAGAAAAAGTACATCCAGTTCTCACAGGAACAGATTACCCAAATCGCCCAGAACTTCCACAACTGGCAGCGTGAGGGACACGAGCAGATCTACCACAACGAGCCCGAATACTGCTACAGCGCCACCCTCGACGAGATTGAGCAGAAGGGCTGGAGCCTCGTCCCCAGCAAGTACATCGAGTTCCGCAACCGCGATGAGCAGATCGACTTCGACACTCGCATGCGCCAACTCCAAGCCGACCTGCGCGACCTGCTCCAGCAAGAAGAGCAAAGCAACCAGGACCTCAAAGCCCTCTTCGACAAACTCGGCTACACCCTGTAACATTTTTCCCTGATTCCATAAAGAATTCAGAGAAAAATGACTATTTTTGTGACTTCTTACCAACCCGTGCCCATGAATTACCAACGTTTAGGCGACCATATCAGGGAAGTAAACATCCGCAACCGAGACCTGCGGGTGACAAAACTTGTTGGCCTCACGATTGACAAGGCTTTTATCCCATCGGTAGCGAACGTGATTGGCACAGATTTGTCAAACTATAAAGTGATTTGCCGAGAGCAGTTTGCGTGTAGTTTGATGCAGGTAAGTCGTGACGGAAAAATTCCCGTTGCTATGTTCGAGGAAGATGAAGCCATCATGTCACCCGCTTATCCAATGTTTGAGGTCATTGATAAATCAGTGCTTCTTCCTCAATATTTGATGATGTGGTTTTCTCGTAGCGAGTTTGACCGTGAAGCAAGTTATTACGCAGTTGGTGGAGTGCGTGGCAGTTTGACGTGGGAAGATTTCTGCAATATGCAGCTACCAGTGCCGTCGATTGAGCGCCAGCGCGAAATTGTGGCGGAATACCAGACGCTCACAGACCGCATCCACCTCAACCAGCAAATGATCCAAAAACTCGAAGCCACCGCCCAAGCCCTCTACCAAAAAACCTTCATCACCAACATCGACATTGAAAACCTCCCCCCAGGCTGGCACATGGGAACACTTGAAGATTTAGGTGAAATAGTTGGTGGAGCGACCCCGTCAACAAATAATCCTGATTTTTGGTGTGATGAAGGAATATCTTGGCTCTCTCCTGCTGATTTGTCTAAGCAATCTATAAAGTTTATTTCTAAAGGTGCAAAGGATATCACGGAATTAGGCTTTAAATCTTGCAGCACAAAGATGCTCCCTAAAGGAAGTGTCCTATTCTCATCACGTGCTCCAATTGGCTTAATGGCTATTACAACGAAAGAACTTTGTACTAATCAAGGTTTTAAATCCATTATACCAAAAGATAATATTGGACTTGAATACGTCTATTACTACTTACTTTCGATAAGAGATAAGATTGCTGAAGAAAGTACTGGTTCCACTTTTGATGAAGTGTCTGGTCAAACAATGAAGAATTATTCTGCAATCATTCCTCCAAATAGTGTGACTGAAGGTTATTCCAGAACTATAGGCTCAATTTTTAGTTATCAACTAAAAATTGAACAAGAAAACGAGAAATTAACCGAATTACAGTCTTTGCTCTTAGCAAAGATGGGGCAATAATTATTTGTGAATATGTCAACTATATTGAGAAAGTGCTTGCCAGCAAGTGTTTTAGAAATGATAAGTAATATTTTAGGAGACACTAATCAAGGTCTAACTGGCACCGAAATACATCGATTTTTACTGCAGGCAAAAATTGAAGACACAGATCCAACGCTAACAAAACGATATCGATTATTTAATGCATTAGCTAATAATCAGAATAAGACCAGGTGTTCAAATCAAGTGTTGAACTTTATAAGTTGCGTTCTTGCTCCATCTAGACATGTTAATAATCCCAATGAATATAAAAGGCTTCTGGGGGCCATCAACCAACAACTTGCATTTGTGGGATATGAGTTAAAAGAAGATGGGCTGTATCGTGAGGTTCGAGTCGCAAGCACGATTGCTGATGTTCAAATAAAAGTAGATAATTTGAAACAGGAACTGGAAAAGAGAAAAGCACATCGAGAAATTTATAAGTATTGTAAAGCGGAATTACTTCAAAATAACTATTTTCATTCTGTTTTAGAAGCAAATAAGGGATTGTTTCAGAGAATACGAGATTTATCAGATGTTCAAACCGATGGCATTACTTTGATAGAACAG
>JAEERB010000188.1 GCA_016285615.1 Bacteroidales bacterium | reverse complement strand
CAAAGGTTATGTTTGATTTTGAAGCCATTGTAGTGGAGATAGAAATGAAGGTTCGCAAACTGATAGGTGAGAATCGGCGGTTGCGTGTGGAGGCAGAGGAAGCAAACGAGCGTTGCCGGCAGCTGCAAGAGCAAGTGGATAAACAAAATATAGTAATTAATAATTTAAAAGAACAAAACAATAATTTAAAATTAGGGAACACGCTGACTCAACAGGGCGATTCTGCAGAGATTAGACTTAAAATCAATCAACTGATACGAAGCATAGACAAAAGTTTGGCATTAATCAACAAATCAGAATAGTCAAGAAATAATAAAAAACCAAAGGCAATACAATGAGCGAACTACCGGCCACAATAAGAATACTGGAACGGCCATACAGGATGAGAATCAATGCGGAGGACGAGCAATACTTACGTCAGGCTGCAGCGTTGATTGACTCGCAAGCCAATAGTTATGCGAAGATGTATGCCTATAACGACCGACAGGATTTGTTGGCAATGGTGGCTTTGACCCAAATTACCCAGTTTATGAAACTAAAGACCACACATCGGTTTGAAGACACGCAACTGGAGGACAGGCTCACCGAGATAAACCGACTGCTTGACAGTGTTGATTAGACGCAACAAAGGAAATATCCTGCATCGAATCTGAAACAGTTTGTAAACTCAACACCATTTACAAACCGAGTAAGCTCAGGGGTGGGTAGGTTGTATGGCTGAGACACCCGGCACTCAAATCCTAACAGTTCAGAGTTTACCATAACTCTCGGATGATTTGGTGCAGGATTCTTTAGACTAAATTGAACTGAAAGTCCCAAAGGCCGGCGGAAGTTCCCCCAAAAACATTCAACAACAAACTATGATTGGAATAGGTATCATTATCGGAATCGTTGTAGGCGGCGGTGTGGGCGTATGGCTCGCCACCAATACACTGCGCAACCGCCTGCTGGCCAAGAGCCAACAAGTGCTTAAAGATGCAGAGGAAAAGGGCGAAATGATTAAGAAGGATAAAATCCTGCAAGCCAAAGAGAAATTTCTGCAACTGAAAAGCGAACACGACAAACAGGTAAACGAAAAGAACAGCACCATCCGCGAACAGGAACAGAAACTGAAACAGCGCGAACAATCGCTAAACCAGAAGGTGGAAGACCTGCAAAAGAAGAGCAACGAGCTGAAACAGGTGAGTGAAAACCTAAACGGGCAAATAGAGGTGCTCCGCAAACGGCAGGCTGAAGTGGAGAAAGTGTACAACGAAAGCATTGAGAAACTGGAACATATTGCCGGCATGACCGCCGACGAAGCCAAGCAACACCTCATCGAAATGATGACTGACGAGGCCAAGTCAGAAGCTGCAAGCAACATCATGGACATTGTGGAAGAGGCTAAAATTACCGCCAACGAACAGGCCAAGAAGATTGTCATCCAGTCCATCCAACGCACCGCTACCGAGAATGCCATTGAGAACACAGTGAGTGTGTTCAATCTGGAGAACGAGGAGGTGAAAGGCCGTATCATTGGACGCGAAGGCCGCAATATACGTGCTCTCGAAAGCCTGACAGGCGTGGAGATTATTATCGACGACTCGCCCGATGCCATCATCATCAGCGGCTTCGACCCCGTGAGACGCGAAATAGCCCGCTTGTCGCTGCATAAATTGGTGACCGACGGTCGCATCCACCCCGCACGTATTGAGGAGGTGGTTGCCAAGACCCGCCGCCAGATTGAGCAGGAGATTGCCGAGGTGGGTAAACGCACCTGCATAGACCTTGGCATCAACAATATGAACCATGAGTTGATGCGCATGGTGGGCCGCATGAAATACCGTTCATCGTATGGCCAGAACCTGCTGCAGCACAGCCGTGAAGTGGCTAACTTAGCTGCCACGATGGCCTCGGAACTGGGACTGAACCCCAAGTTGGCCAAGCGCGCCGGACTGCTGCACGATATCGGAAAAGTGCCTGAGACAGATCCCGAGCTGCCACATGCAATCTTCGGTATGAAACTGGCCGAGAAGTACAAGGAGCATCCTGACGTGTGCAACGCCATCGGTGCCCACCACGATGAGACCGAGATGACCAATCTTATCTCCCCGATTATTCAGGTGTGCGACGCTATCAGTGGTGCCCGTCCCGGTGCCCGCCGCGAAGTGGTGGAGGCTTATATCAACCGCTTGAAGAAACTGGAAGACATGGCCATGACTTACCCCGGAGTGGTGAAGACCTACGCCATACAGGCGGGCCGCGAATTGCGCGTGATTGTGGGTGCCGACAAGGTAAGCGATGCCGATGCTACCAAGCTGAGCTTCGACCTGTCGCGCCAGATTCAGAACGAGATGACCTATCCCGGACAAATCAAGGTGACCGTCATCCGCGAGACCCGTGCCGTGAATTACGCAAAATAATACAATACTGAATGGAAAGTTGAAGATTGAAGATTATCAGCTACAACAGCCTAATTTTCAATTTTCAACTTTCAATTTTTAATTTAGAAAAGATGCTGCTTAATTTCATCCATTGGAATGTAGACCCTGTGATGTTTCACATCGGTTCGTTTGCACTGAGGTATTATTCATTGGGGTTCCTGTTTGCTTTTGTGTTGGGCTACCTCATCTTCGCCAACATGTTCAAGCGCGAAAAAGTTGACTCAAAATATCTTGAGAATCTCCTTATATGGATGTTTGTGGCCACCCTGGTGGGAGCCCGTCTGGGACACTGTCTGTTCTATCAGCCCGACTATTTCCTGACCGCAGCTCATTGGCCGGAAATTTTCCTCCCCATTGATATGCAGACGGGAAATTTCACAGGCTATGAGGGTCTGGCCAGCCACGGGGCAGCCATTGCCATACTGCTTACCATCTGGCTATGGTGCCGCAAGAACAAATTCAATGCGTGGTGGCTGTTGGACCGACTGGTAATAGTCATAGCATTGGGCGGTGCATTCATCCGTTTAGGCAATCTTTTTAACAGCGAAATCTATGGTGTAGAAACCTCTCTTCCCTGGGGTTTTATCTTTGAGCGTAACGGCGAGACCGTACCCAAACACCCTACCCAGCTCTACGAGGCATTCTGCTACCTACTTATCTTTTTAGTCACATACATTGTCTATCTCCGCAAAAAAGGGAAACTGCACAATGGCCGTCTGTTCGGATGGTGGATGATAGCCCTATGGGGTGTGCGTTTCGTCATCGAATTTGTGAAAGAGGAGCAAGTGGACTTTGAGAAAGGCATGACCCTCGACATGGGGCAATGGCTCAGTGTGCCGATGATAATAGCAGGTGTTGTGATAGTAATATTGTCGCACAAAAGACTGCTGAAAGAAGGCATATTCACCGACAAAAGAAACAAGAAATAATTTAGGTATAAACCTTTAAGCCCATTTTTATCATGAAGAAACTTATACTTGTTCGCCACGGAGAAAGCGAATGGAATAAAATGAATCTTTTTACAGGATGGACCGATGTGGACTTGACCCCTTACGGCATGTGCGAGGCCTATATGGCTGGCCGCCTGCTGAAGGAGGAAGGCTACCGTCCCACGATGTGTTACACCTCTTATTTGAAAAGAGCTGTAAAAACCCTGAACCAGATTCTCGATGCCATGGACATGGACTATTTGCCCGTGGAGAAGAGCTGGCGCCTCAACGAGAAGAGCTACGGAGCCCTGCAGGGTGCCAACAAAGCCGAGACACTGAAGAAATACGGTGAAGAGAAACTGATGCAGTGGCGTCGCAGCTACGATGTACAGCCTCCCGCACTGGACATCGACGACAAGCGCAATCCCCGCAAAGACCCGCGCTATGATGCCGTAAGCGATGCCGAGCTGCCCGCTACCGAGGCCCTATGCGACACTATCGCACGACTGATGCCTTATTATGAAGGCACCATCCTACCCGCTTTCGAACAGCACGACGAAGTGATGGTAGTGGCTCACGGAAACAGCCTACGAGGTATTGTAAAGACCCTCAAAGGGATAAGCGATGCGGACATTGTTGGATTCAATATTCCCACTGCTGTACCCTATATTTTTGAGTTCGACGACCAGATGAACCTCAAAAATGACTTCTATTTGGGCAACCAGGAGGAAATAAAGAAAAAAATCGAAGGCGTTAAGAATCAGGCTAAAAAGAAATAAATTAAAGCTGAAAAGTGCAAAAAACGAAAAAAGTTTTGTCCAATTCAAAAAAAGTTCGTACTTTTGCACCCGATTTCGCTGAAGGAAAACAAAGGTTTTCACAGAAATCGACAGCTACGGAGAGGTGGGTGAGTGGCTGAAACCAACAGTTTGCTAAACTGTCGTACTCGATTAGGGTACCGGGGGTTCGAATCCCCCCTTCTCCGCCAAAGAAAAAGAGAC
>JAEERB010000187.1 GCA_016285615.1 Bacteroidales bacterium | reverse complement strand
GAAGAGATGAAGGATCTGCTGTTTGCCATGAAGGTGTGCAAACATGTCAAGTCAAACGCCATCGTTTTAGCCAAGGGCAACCAAACGGCAGGCGTAGGCGCAGGACAGATGAACCGTGTGGGCTCAGCTCACATTGCCATGGAACAAGCGCGACAAAATGGTCTGACAGAAGGGCTTGTGCTTGCTAGCGACGCCTTCTTCCCCTTTGACGATGTGGTGACCATGGCCAAAGATTACGGCATCACTGCCATCATCCAACCTGGCGGTTCCATCCGCGATGAAGACTCCATCAAGGCTTGCAACCAATATGGCATTTCGATGATATTCACAGGTGTGAGACATTTTAAACACTAAAGACCAATACCAATAAGAGCGAGGGCGAAAGAAATATCCTTTCGCCCTCTTTTTTTAACCTAAAAAATTCAAATCTGTCGTTTAGAAGCAACTATTTATCTAAATAACGGAAATTTGTCAAAAATATTATTCGGGGTAAAATTCCTCAAAAGTCTTATCTACGTAGAAAAAAACGATTTTTCTCACTTTTTTATCGCCACGAGAATCGAAAATTTGTGACTTACCTTGGCCGCCATCCGAATTATTGGCTCTTTTTGAGGTCGTACGCTTGCGTGATGGAATCTCGACAGGAGAAACATTGGTTACATCAGGAGTGACACTCTCAGGCTCCGTTTCCACTTCGGTGAATGGAGTTTCTGTCATGGCCGATGACTCCTCAGTCGGTTGCTCAGTACTTGTTGCGAGGGTATCATGCACTTCTTCGAGCGAAGAAAAGAGGTCGAGTTCGGCAGGATTTGCAGTTGTGACGGGCGTTTCAACATTTACAGACGGAGTGTCGTTTGGCTGTAAATCCGTATTTACCATTTTTCCAACTCCCATAATCAGCCATTCTGTATTGATATCAGGATATGTTTCCAATATCTTTTTAGCCAATGCCAGACTGGGCTGATTGCGGCCACTAAACAAATGTGTCAAGTTAGAACGGCTAATTTCCAATTGTTCTGCGAAAACAGCAGGCGTCAGCTGCTTGTATTCCATGATTTGTTTAATTCTGTCAACCATAATTTTTACAAAGTGAAAATAGATTTATCGCACATCAAATACAAATATAAACACGTTAGTATTTACAACTGCAAATTTAACAAATAAAAATGGCTATTTTGAAAATTGTTGAAAACTACTTAGTTCTTTACTTTAAATTGAATAGGTAAATAACTGATTTAACAATAAAAATAATATAATATTTAGAATTTTCAAATGCTGTTAATAACGCCGTACATTTATTTTACCTACAACTTTAATCAATAAAGATAATTATTATGGAAATGAATTAGTTACGATTTTAAGATAACAATTTTTCATACATAATTACACAATTGGTGCATTTGTTGAAATCATACCAACGATTCAGATGATTTTGAAGAATTATCGTACAATTGTACTTGCTTCATCAAATTAAACATTTTACAATCGTATCTACTATCCTTTACGAATGTATCATACATATTTGATTTGTTATAATTGTAAAATTACATCCGTAACAAATCATTACTACTCACCTACCCTATATCTCAAACATTAAAAATTGAGGATTTTTCTTGGTAAGGATTAGACTGGACGACGAATATTTAATTCTCCGAGAGATATTATTATTAATTTTGCAACGTCTTTCCTAGGCACATCACGATTTAAGTTATTAACCACATATCAACAAAAATGCAAGCATTTATTACCATCCTCCTACTGATTATATCCAATATCTTTATGACCTTTGCTTGGTACGGCCATTTGAAAATGCAGAGTTTCAGCTGGTTCAACCATTTGGGATTGCCAGCTATTATTCTATTCAGTTGGGGAATTGCCCTGTTTGAGTATTGTTTCCAGGTGCCTGCCAACCGATTTGGTTATTCGCTCAACGGCGGACCATTCAATTTATGGCAGTTGAAAGTATTGCAAGAAGCCATCACACTGATTGTTTTCACTACCTTTACCCTACTCTTCTTCAAGAATGAGACCTTCAGGTTGAATCATGTCATCGGGTTCATTTTTCTCATTTTAGCAGTCTATTTTATTTTTAAAAATTAGAATACTATAAATATTATTTTGCCGTTAAATAATATTAATCACCTAACAAATGAACTAATATGAACATCAAGATCTTGTGGGCAGACGATGAGATAGACCTGCTCAAACCACATATTATTTTCTTACAATCAAAGGGGTATGATGTTATTCCCGTGGTAAGTGGCAACGAAGCCCTTGAAGTGCTGGAACGCGAAATGGTGGACATCATCTTTTTGGACGAGAACATGCCCGGACTTAGCGGCTTGGAGACTCTGAACCGCATCAAGAGCATCAATGAGTTTATCCCCGTAGTGATGATTACCAAGAGTGAGGAAGAGCACATTATGGAGGACGCCATCGGCTCAAATATTGCCGATTATCTTATTAAGCCAGTGAATCCCAATCAGATACTGCTTTGTTTGAAGAAGAATACCGAAAACAAGAAAATCGCCACTGAACGCCGCACCATGGCCTATCAACAGGCCTTCCGCGACATCTCGATGCGCATCTCCGACCGACTGTCGCTGCAAGAGTGGAATGACTTGTATAAAGAATTGGTATATTGGGAATTACAACTGGATAAGATTGAAGATAGTGGCATTTCCGAAGTGCTCATCAACCAGAAAGAAGAAGCCAACACGCAATTCTGCAAATTTGTAACACAGAACTATCAGAATTGGCTGACCGGACGCAGTGAAGAGAAACCCCTACTCTCTCATACCGTGCTGAAAGAGAAGCTGTTCCCCAACCTGTCCGACACGAAACCTACTTTCTTATTTGTGGTGGACAACCTGCGATTCGACCAATGGAAAACCATCCAACCATATATCCAAGACTACTACCATGCCGAACAGGAGGATATCTGTTACAGTATTCTGCCTACGGCCACGCATTACGCGCGTAACGCCCTTTTTGCCGGCCTGATGCCCTTGGACATCTCGAAGAAGTATCCGCAGCTGTGGCTAGATGAAAACGATGAAGGCGGCAAAAACCAGTACGAACAGGAACTTTTGGGTGAATATCTGAAGCGCTACGGTAAAAATATCAAGTATTCGTTCACCAAGATTCTGAACCTTGAGTTTGGCAAACGCTGCTTCGACAATTTCCATCAGTTGATGCAGAACCAATTGAATGTCATTGTGTTCAACTTTGTGGATATGCTGTCACACGCCCGCACCGACGTGGATTTGATTAGAGAATTAGCCGAAGATGAGAAGTCGTACCGCAGCGTCACCGCCTCGTGGTTTGAGAACTCGCTCATGTTAGATATGATTAAATTCCTATCAGCCAAGAAGATACCTGTATACATCACTTCTGACCACGGCACCATAAAGATTGAGAAGCCCATTAAGCTTATTGGCGACAAGAATACCAATACCAACTTACGCTACAAGGTTGGGCGCAACTTGGATTACAACGCCAAGGAGTTGTTCGAAGTTAAGAACCCTGCCGACATATTCCTGCCGCAGGAAGGCATTACCTCGCGCTTTGTTTTCGCCTTACAGAATTACTTCTTCGCCTACCCTAACAATTACAATTATTACGTAAAGTATTACAAGAACACTTTCCAACATGGCGGCATTTCGATGGAAGAGATGATGGTTCCCTTCATCAAACTTACACCAAGATAACAAACGACCCCCAAAAACATAAAAAAGCCGCTCTGGAGTGTTCCAAAGCGGCTTTTTATATGCAAGCAAACTCTTAGAATTCGACCTTGTCAATGGCCGGAAAATCGCGCCACGACCATTTGCCAACTACAATACCATTCTTAATCTGCATCAGTCCAGGATTGGAGCGGATAGCATCGCGCACCATAAAGGGACCTTTCACCGGATCGATAGCGTTGCTGTAGATGGGGAAAGTAATGTTGTACTGGCTGATGAAGGCATCGATATACTCTTGCGGAGAATTGGTAATACCCACAAAATCAACACCCATGCCCATGCATGAATCTGCCAACAGCTTCAAAGCAGGACTCATAATACCTTTCTCATTAGTCTCTTCCAAATCGTGCATAAAGACGATAAAGGTGGATGTTGACTTGTCGTTTTGAATCAATTCGATAGAATGATCGCCACCGAGGCTGTCAACCATATTGAAACCAGGAATTTCGGGCATAACGGCATCTTCCAGCGTGCTGTCTATGCGGTCGAGGTATTCGTACTTCTCATCAAAGCGAGCGTCTTTCTCGTAAGCTTCCATCATCTCGTCACTTGTCATCTCTACCGTAGTGCTATCGGCCAGGCGGAGATACTTGTAAACTATCTCTTTCACAGCAGG
>JAEERB010000186.1 GCA_016285615.1 Bacteroidales bacterium | reverse complement strand
GTACCAATACACGTTGGAACAGATAGAACTCAATGGCTGGCAGTTGCAGGAAAATATCGAGAGTGTTTACGAACAATCTGATAATGAGCTATTAACGACGGTGCAGACACACTACGAGAAGATCTGGCTCGCCGATGGCTCGCTCATTTCGTATATTCGATTCTCCCCGAATGCGGAGCCCGCTATTTAAGCCCCATAGCATGAATGATGTTTTGAATTTTGGCGGACAGTCGTTCTGAGGTCTGTTCGAAATCGTCATTGGCGCCAAAGGCTTCTTTTACACCAAAATAGAATTTAATCTTCGGTTCTGTGCCCGATGGACGCACGGTGATTTTGCTGCCATCGGCTGTAAAGAATTGCAGCACATCAGAAACGGGCAGGGTGAGTGCACTCTCGCTGCCTTTTAGCAGGTCGTGCGATTTGCGCAGTTTGAAGTCGTTGATTTTGATGACGGGCGAGCCGTTAATCTCTTTCGGCGGATTGGTGCGGAATTTCTCCATCATGGCATTGATTTCCTCTTTGCCCGAGATGCCTTTCTTTGTTATCGATAAAAGGTCCTCCTTATAGAAACCGTATTGGCGGTAAATGTCTGCCAACAAGTCGAATAGTGTCTTGCCTTCGTTGTAGCACGTGGCGGCCATTTCGGCAATCATACAGCATGAGGAGACGGAATCTTTGTCACGTACAAAGTCGCCAACCAGGTAGCCGCAGCTCTCTTCACCGCCGCCGATGAAGAGTTTCTTGCCTTCCAACTCCTTGATTTTCTCGGCAATATACTTGAAGCCGGTGAGTACATCGTAGCACTCCACATCATAGTGGGTTGCCATATCTTTTATCAGTTCAGTGGTGACAATGGTCTTGACCATAAACTCCTTGCCAGTGAGTTTGTTATGTTCTTTCCACTGGGAAAGGAGATAGTGCATCAGCAGGCTGCCGGTCATGTTGCCGTTGAGCAGTTCCATTTTGCCGTGATTGTTGCGGGCGGCAATGGCTACGCGGTCGGCATCGGGGTCGGTGGCCAGTATCAGGTCGGCTCCCAACTCTTCGGCCTGTTGCAGGGCGATGGTGAGGGCCGTTTTCTCTTCGGGGTTAGGTGAAACGACGGTCGGAAAGTTGCCGTCGGGCGTGCTCTGTTCGGCCACGATATGCACATTCTTGAAGCCGTACATCTCTAATGCTTTGGGAACCATTGTGATACCCGTGCCATGCAGCGGAGTATAGACTATCTTGAAATTTTTAGCTTGTTGGATGGCTTGCGGATTGAGTGATAATGCTGCAATGCGCTCTAAATAAGGCGTGTCCACTTCTTTGTTGATGAACTTGACCAATTCGGGATTGCGTGTCAGCTTTATCTCGTGTGATTGGGTAACCTTCATCACTTCGTCAATTACTTGGTGGTCGTAAGGCGGCACCAGCTGACCGCCGTCCTGCCAATAGGCTTTGTAGCCGTTGTATTCCTTAGGGTTGTGCGAGGCCGTGATGACAACACCCGCATGGCAATGCAGATGTCGCACGGCAAACGACAGCTCGGGCGTAGGACGCAGACTATCAAATAGATAACAGAAGATACCATTGGCCGACAGTACATCTGCGGTGATGTCGGCAAACTGGCGACTGTTGTTGCGTGAATCGTAGGCGACAACCACCTTGATAGCCTCATTGGGGAAATTCATTTTCAAGAAGTTAGCTAATCCCTGGGTGGCATTGGCTACCGTGTAGCGGTTCATTCGGTTGCAGCCAACGCCCATAATGCCGCGAAGGCCGCCCGTGCCAAATTCAAGGTCTTTGTAGAATGCGTCGCGCAGTTCTTCCGGATTTTCGCGCATCAGTCGGCGGATTTCACTTTTAGTAGCTTCGTCATAGTTGCCGTTAAGCCATTGATCGATTTGATTCTGAATAGTCTGTTCCATCGTTTTAAAATTTTCCACAAAGTTAAGAAAAATAATGGATGTAATCGTCCGTTACTATTTTTCTGGAAAAGAGAACTTCGCTGATATGGCATTATTTTTATTATCTTTGTAGCCAAATTGTTGTTATGCTCCGAAAAAGTCTGTTTTGCTGGGCTGTTTTATGTTTCTCCGTGTTGTCCTCGTTGGGGCAGACGGGCGGTAGGAGCGTCTATAATTTTTTGAGTTTTAGCACTTCCTGTCGTGAAGCGGCTTTAGGTGGAGGTCTCATTTCGGTGCGCGATGACGATCCGTCGATGCTATTCAACAATCCTTCGGCCATCAGTCCTGACCATCACACTTCGCTGGCAGCCAACGTGACCGATTATTTTTCCAACGCTGCTTACGGCTCAGCGCTCTACTCGCACACTTTCAACAAAGTGGGCAGCATGGCTTTTGGTATGCAGTTTGCCAGCTACGGCAAGTTCGAAGGCCGCGACAATGTGGGCAATGAGACGGGTAGCTTCACCGCAGGCGATTATGCGCTCTATTGGGGCTGGGGTAGGCGGCTCGACAGCTGCTTCTCTATCGGTGCAGCGTTGAAGTTGGTCTATTCGGGTTACGAAAGTTACCATTCGTTCGGCTTCGCCACCGATGTGGCGGCTTCGTATTACAATGCCAAACGCCGCCTGTCGCTGACATTGATGGTGAAGAATCTCGGCTCGCAACTTAAACCTTACACGTCTGGTCGCTATGAGCCGCTGCCGTTCGATTTGCAGTTGGCACTGTCGCAGCGTTTGGCGCATCTGCCTGTGCGTTACCACATTTCACTGCATTCGCTCTATCGCTGGAATATGATAGACGTGCGTTCGTACGAGCCGTTCCTTGAAAAGGACGCCATGACCGGCGAGTTGCACTATCCCAATAAGGCCGCCCGCTTCTTCGACAACTTCTTCCGCCATGTGATTGTGGGTATCGAGATTATCCCCGTCAAGTATTTGTCGCTGTTTGTCTCCTACAACCACCAGCGTCATCAGGAGATGAAGATCCCGCAGGGCAAGTCGTTGGCGGGCTTCTCATACGGCTTTATGGTGAATATCCATTCTATCCGCATCGGCTTCTCGCGTGCGCATTTTGCTCCGGGAGCCACCCCCAACTATTTCACTTTCGCTGCCAATATCAGTGAACTTTCGAATTTATCGAAAGAGAAGAAAATCAAGAAATTAGAACGACTTAATTAAAGTACTTATGTATATACCATTCTCACCGCCTCGTATCGATGACCGCACCATAGAAGGGGTTTCTGCGGCACTCCGTTCGGGGTGGATTACCACGGGTCCGCGTACCAAGAAACTGGAAAAAATGATTGCCGATTATTGCCATGTGCCGCAGGTGCTCTGTGTCAGTTCGGCTTCTGCCGGTTTGGAGCTGATGTTGCACTGGTATGGTGTGAAGGATGGTGACGAGGTGATTGTGCCAGCTTATACTTATTGTGCAACTGCCAATGTAGTAGTGCATTGCGGCGCTACGCCTGTGATGGTGGATGTGAACGACGACTTTCTGATTAATGTGGAGAATATCCGCAAGGCCATCACACCGCGTACCAAAGTGGTGATGCCCGTTGATATTGCAGGCTATCCTTGTGATTATGAGTTGATTAATGCTCTTGTGACTGAGCCCGAGGTGCGTGCCCTGTTCCATCCGCAAACGCCCGAGCAGCAGCAGTTGGGTCGCATTCTGGTGCTTTCCGATGCAGCCCATTCCGTTGGTGCTCAATATCATGGACGCAGGACGGGCAGCCTTACCGATGTGTCGGTGTTCTCGTTCCATGCGGTGAAGAACCTGACCACGGCTGAAGGCGGTGCCATCTGCCTCAATTTGCCCGCGCCCTTTGATTTGGAAGCATTGTATAAATATTTGTGTACAAAATCATTACACGGGCAATCGAAAGATGCTTTGGCCAAAACTCAGATTGGCAACTGGCGCTACGATGTGCTCGAGGCGGGCTACAAGTGCAATATGACCGATGTGCTGGCGGCTATCGGCCTGGTGGAGATGGAACGTTATGAAGAGGATATGCTGCCACGCCGTAAGGCTATCTTTAATGCTTATACTGAGGCGTTTAAGGATGATGAACGCTTTCAGGTTCCCGAATATGAGACGGCACAAAGAGTCTCCTCGTATCATGTCTATCCTTTACGCATCAGAAATATTACCGAGGTGCAACGCGATGCCATTATGCAAGCCATTTTTAAACGCGAAGTGTCTGTAAACGTGCATTTTATTCCTCTTCCTATGCTAACTTGCTACAAGAATATGGGCTATAAGATGGAGGATTATCCTGTGGCGTACGACAACTACTCGCGCGAGATTAGCTTGCCCGTCTATTACAACCTCACCGATGAGCAAGTGGCGTTTGTGATAGATGCGGTTAAAGCGGCGGTAGAAGCAGAAGTGAAAACTGAAAATTGAAAACAGAAAATTGTAGA
>JAEERB010000185.1 GCA_016285615.1 Bacteroidales bacterium | reverse complement strand
ACGCTGGCGACATGAGTATCAAGAAATGGTAATATAACGATATTAGAGAAATCACTAAGAATGGGAAAACATAAACTTGCTCGCTTCGCTGAAAATCTAACATTCCCCAACCTGATCCAAGTCTCATTCGAAGACCTTAAGGAAAAGGATTTCGTTTGGTACGGCAAATGGAACACATTTTTCGGCAACGACAACCCCATAGTGCTCGAACTTGGCTGCGGTAAAGGCGAATACACTGTGGCGCTAGCTCAGCGTCAACCTAACCGAAACTACATCGGCATTGACATCAAAGGCGCTCGTATGTGGCGAGGCGCCAAAACAAGCAACGAGGAAAAAATGGACAATGTCGCCTTCCTGCGCACTCGTATCGAACTTATCAACCGTTTCTTCGCACCAAATGAGGTCTCCGAAATATGGATTACTTTCCCCGACCCTCAACCCAAAAAACCAATGAAACGCCTCACAAGCCCTCGTTTCCTTAATTACTACTCTCAGCTACTCAAACCTCATAGCCCAATAAATCTTAAAACCGACTCAAGAGAACTTTTCGACTACACTATGGACGAAGTAATAGCACCCGCGGGCTATAGCGTGGAATTCTCATCCGCCGACCTCTACGCCACCGACTATAGTGGAGAAGCTGTCGACGTAAAAACATTCTACGAAAGCATGTTCCTCGAGCAAGGTAAACCTATCACCTACATCAGATTCAGAATGAATTAGATAAAAAATTCATTATATATAACATAATTATTGAAAACTAATTTTTAAAATATCAATCAATAATAAATATTTTTTATCATGTCAGGACACAATAAATGGTCAAAGATTAAGAGAGCTAAAGGCGCCGCTGATGCCAAACGCTCCAAACAGTACTCCAACATCTTGAAACAAGTTTCTATCGCCGTACGCGAAGGTGGTCCCGATCCCGACAGCAACCCACGCCTGCGTCTTCTCGTGCAGAACGCTCGTGGCTGCAACATGCCTAAGGATACTCTGCAACGCGCCATCAACAAGGCCAACGACAAGGACGCCGCCGCAATGCAGGAGCTCACCTTCGAATGCCATGTCAACCACGGTATCGCACTATTCATCGAGGCTCTCAGCGACAACAACAACCGCACAGTTGCCAACGTCAAATCCATCATGAACAAATTTGGTGGCACCCTTGAAACCAATGGCAGCCTAGCCTTCTTGTTCACTCGCAAAGGTGTCTTCGTAATTCCTCGTAAACCCGACATGGATATCGAAGCCCTAGAAATGGACCTCATCGACGGTGGCCTCGAAGAAATGGAAGTCGACGATGAATACCTCACCCTCTACACCGCATACGAGGACTTTGGAAACATGGTTAAAATGCTTGAAGCCAAAGGTATCGAATGCGAAAGCGCCGAACTACAGCGCATCCCCAACACCACACGTTCCATCGATGAGGATTCTATCCGCAAAGTACTCAAGGTCATCAACATCCTCGAAGAGGACGACGATGTAACCAATGTATTCCACGACATGGAAATTCCCGACGATTTCGAAGAGGAATAAACATCATTTTCTTATGAAATTATACCTGGTACCGACTCCAGTGGGAAACCTCGGCGACATGACCTATCGTGCCGTCGAGGTTTTGAAGTCGGTCGACCTTATTCTCGCAGAGGACACTCGCACTAGCCGTGTGCTTTTACAGCATTACGACATCGCTACTCCTATGCAAGCATATCACATTTTCAACGAACATCAAATCGTTAACAAAATAATCGAAAAGCTCCAAGGCGGCACATCAATAGCCGTAGTCACCGATGCCGGAACACCCGGCATTAGCGACCCCGGATTCTTGCTTGTTCGTGATGCCGTGAAAAACGGAATCGATGTTGAGTGCCTCCCAGGTGCCACAGCCTTCGTACCTGCTCTTATCGACAGTGGTCTACCCTGCGACCGCTTTGTCTTTGAAGGTTTTCTCCCACACAAGAAAGGTCGTCAAACCGCTATTCAGCGACTAGCAGAAGAAAACCGCACAATGATTATTTACGAAAGCCCCTTCCGTCTCGTAAAACTCCTTGAACAACTTATCGAAACCTTAGGAGAAGAACGCCAAGTGAGCGTAAGTCGCGAGATCAGCAAACTTCATGCCGAGACTGCGCGAGGAACCCTACGTGAGGTTCACGACCACTTCGCCGCTAAAGAGGTTAAAGGCGAGATTGTAGTTATCTTGGCTGGAAAACAAGAATAAACGACAACCTTTTTTCTTTTCTTTATTTTTCTATTGACAACAAAAGATGCAGAAAAAGCGTCGAATAATGTCATATACATTATTATTGCGACGTAGTCAAACCTATTTTCGTCATTTTGACACCCTCTCCCATTATGCCATTTTGTCACCAATCACCTTTGGCATTGATTTTGATTTTTATGATAAAGTAATATTAAATCTGTCTTAACCTGAAAAAAGTTGACACTTTTGGGAGCAATACCAGAAGTAAAAATGAGACAAAAGACACAGACACGCCAGGTGTACAATGAAGAACTCGGATGTTACGAGTGGAAGGAAGTCGAGACAGAGAGGTATGTTTTCGACGAGACGGACAAAATCGCGATAGCGCGGGAGTACCACGAGCGCAGATGCCCGGCATCGGAGATTGTTTCCAAGTACCACATCAGCAGTGCAGTAGTGCTGTACGGGTGGCTTGACAAGTACCTGAATGAAAAAGTTTGCGTATCTTTGCAGCCGGAAACGGACAACGAGACCGACATGTCAAAGAAAAGCAAACAGCAGCTGGAAGAGGAACTCAAGGAGATGAAGGCGGAGAACAAACGCCTCCAGGAGGCACTTGAGCTTGAGAAGCTGCGCTCCAAGGCCTTTGACACGATGATAGACGTGGCTGAGGCGAACTTCAACATCCCGATAAGAAAAAAAGCTGGCACCAAACAGTGAGTCTGCTCCGCGAGGCGGAGCCGGGCGCAGGGCTCGGCACGCTGTGCGGACTGTTTGGTTACAGCAGGCAGACGTACTACAAGCGCGGCGAGGACAACGATTTCAAGCCGCTGGCGCTTGAGCCGATGATTGTGGAGAAGGTAAAAGACTACCGCAGGGACAATCCGAGGCTGGGCAGCGTAAAGCTGTGGCTGATACTGAAGAGGCAGTTTGAGGACACCGGCTGTTTTCCCGGCAGGGACACATTCATCGAACTGCTCCACCGCCACGGTTTGATGGTGAAGATCAGGCGCCGCAGACATTATGTCACCACCGACTCCAACCACAACTACAGGAGATACCCGAACCTCGTCAAGGGGATGACGGTGACGTCTCCCAACAGGGTGTGGGTGAGCGACATCACCTACGTCGAGACAGAAAAAGGGGTGTATTACCTCTCCCTGGTGACGGACCTCTACTCACACAAGATTGTCGGCTGGTCCCTCGGGCCTACCCTTGACACCATATATCCTTTGGAGGCATTGCGCATGGCTCTGGCCACACTCCCCGAAGGCGATGCCCCGTACCTCATCCACCACTCCGACCGCGGCTGCCAGTACTGCAGCCACGCCTACGTGGAGACACTCAAGAACAGAAAGATACAGATAAGCATGACACAGAGCGGCGACCCGCTGGAAAACGCCGTTGCCGAGCGTGCCAACGGCATCCTCAAGACGGAGTGGCTCTACCGAATGGTCATTCCCGACGGCAACACATGCAAAGCCGAGGTACAACGTATTATAGGATTCTACAACGACGAAAGACCGCACATGAGCGTGGGGTACCAGACGCCCTCAGAGGCGCACAGCCAGAGCGGGTTACAGAAAAAGTGCTGGAGAAATCCTTGGGAGAGGCCTCCCGATTGAGAAAAAGTGTGTACCTTTGCACCGCCAAAAGAGAATCACGACGGTTTGCGCCACCAGTGATGAAAAATCCGGCGGGGCATCGAGCCCCGCCTGGATTTTGCCAAAAGAGAAGTCACTCTGGATTGTCCCCCAGTAATGAAAAACAGGGTGTCTACCAAAACAGGACGGGTGTAAACAAAAATAGTCGAATGTGACGCAAAGTGTAAACCAAAACCGTGAAGGTGTAAACCAAATTAGGGATATGGACGAAACAATGTAAACCAATTCAGTTTAATCATCCCAAATCTGTCAACCAATTTCAGGGAAAGTCACATCACTAAACTCCAGTTAAGATTACACATATAAAATTCAAACTTTTGTCATTTTTTTTCTTTCTATTGACAAAAATTTGCGTATCTTTGCAGTCGAAATAATTGCGTAATTACGCAAAAAAATCGAACAGAATGATAGTACAACGAGACACCTATATTGAAAAGCTTTGGAGTCGAAGACACAATGGTCTGATAAAAATAGTGACCGGTATGCGCCGTTCCGGCAAATCGTTTCTTTTGTTC
>JAEERB010000026.1 GCA_016285615.1 Bacteroidales bacterium | reverse complement strand
CACTCGGTCTCTTCGCGCAACGTAATGCACATCTTACGGAAAAAATAGGCCTCTTTCTGCAAGCCGCCACTGTCGGTCATCACCAGCGAACAGTGCGACAAAAGCCACAACATCTCAAGATAGCCCACCGGCGGCAAGAAGTGGATGGGCGAATTGGCAAAGTTGTACGACTGCTCTTCCAACTTGCGACGCGTCCGTGGATGCAGGGGCATCACCACAGGCTGCTCGGCAGCAATGGTGTCCAGCGCCTCGAACATCTCGCTCAGATGCTTGGCATTGTCAGTAGTCTGCGCACGATGTACAGTGGCCAGAATGAAATTGTCGGGAATCTCCCCCGCCGGCTGCTTGGCCTGTGGCTCGAACATCAAAGCGGCATCCAACATCACATCACCGATATTGATGCGCTCGATGGGGAACGACTCATAGCCCTCCTTCTCCAAATTGGCCATCGCCGTGGCTGTAGGACAAAACAGAATATCGGAAATGCGGTCGGTGAGCAGGCGGTTAATCTCTTCGGGCATCGCCATGTTGAACGAGCGGAGCCCTGCCTCCACATGCGCCACTTTGATATGCAACTTCTTGGCAGCCAAAGCACCAGCCAGTGTAGAGTTGGTATCACCGAATACCAGCACCCAATCGGGTTTCTCGACCAGCAAAACCTCCTCTATCTTCTCCATCATCTGCCCTGTCATCGCCCCATGATTCAAGCCATTGACATGAATGTTGTACTTGGGCTGGGGCAAGCCCATCTCCGTAAAGAAGATATCCGACATGTCGGCATCATAGTGCTGTCCCGTGTGCAGGATAACCTCCTCCACGTCAGGATAAGTCTGCAGCACACGACTCACAGCCGCCGCCTTGATAAACTGGGGACGCGCCCCGATGACTGTCAACATCTTCATGATTGCATCCGTTTTGAGCGACAAAAATACGGCAATTTTTGGAATCAACGGCAACCGACAAAATTATTCTGCAGCCTCCTCCGACACTTCCTCTGGCGGAGCAGGCTTGTCATACTGCTCTATCTTGAAATACTTCTTCCTGATAAGCCACTCGTACAAAAGCCACAACACCAAATATCCATTAGTAAAAATCTGATAAATAATATTATACGGATGTGGAAGCGTAAAAAAGAAATCAGCACACCAAAGAATAATATCGACGACAAAAAGGATATCCCACCACTTCTCGCGGTCTTTATAAACCATATAGTGCTCCAACCCATCCTGTAAATGGACCAAAGTGGAAGAATAGATAAACGGAAACATGCTCTGTATCGTTATCTTAAAGGTTCCTGCAGGCATCTTCAAGGTCACCTCTGGCAATTTGGTAATGCCTATCAGCTGGTCGTTGATAAGGATGCGATGCGGCAACGCCGGCATCAGTTTCGATTTGTGTTGTATGATGTGTAGAAGAGGCATGGGAAACGGAGAGTTGAGAGTTGAGGAGTGAGAAGTGAATAGTGGGCAGTTAAGACTGGAAGCTTGTAGGGACGGGGCGCGCCCCGTCTTTACTTTGAATTCTGAATTTATATTATTATTCTAACCAACTCATCTTCAGTCATATTACAAATATATTCATTTACGGTAGTCTTATGCAAGGCGGCAGCAATGGCTTCGTGCCGATAAGGCACTCCTTTCAGTTGGGCTTCGAGTTCTTCTATATTTCTGCGAGAAAAGAAGTCGCCATAGATTTTCACCTCATCAATCACGCCTTTGCTCACATTAACACACACCTGAACATGGCCGCCACTGGTTTTGGCTTCGTTGGTATAGGTATAGCGCGGTGAGGCACCGAAGTTCCAGTTCCACGTATCGTACTTGCTGGTTTTCAGTTCATTGATGGCTCGCAAATCCTCCTCTGCAAAGTCATATTGCTCTCCTTGGCTGCCATGCTGTACCACAAAGTCCATGAGATAGTCGCTGAACTCGCCGATAGTCATGGGCTGCGGCAGATGCTCACTGATGTTGGTCACGCGCTTGCGCACCGACTTGACAGCCTTGTCGCTGAATTTCAACGGGTTGACTTTCAAGGCATCAGCCAGGTTGTTCATCATCACCGAGAAGAGCAGCGTGCCATGGTGCAACATCCGCCCATTATGTACACACTGGGCGTTGCCAGAGATTTTCTGTCCATTGATAGCCAGGTCGTTGCGTCCCTGAAATTCAGCATCCACACCCAAAGCGCATAGGGCTTCTAATATCGGCTTGGTAAAACTGCGAAAATCACCCTCCGTGCCATTCTGGACAAAGGTGAAGTTGAGATTACCCAAATCATGGAAAACAGCGCCACCGCCCGTCATACGACGCACCACCACAATACCGTTCTCCTTCACGTAGTCGGCATTGATTTCGGCCAGCGTGTTCTGGTAACGGCCAATGATGATGGATGGGGCATTACGCCACAGCATAAAAACCTCATCCTGAAAATGCGTTAGCACATACTCTTCGGCGGCGAGGTTAAAACGCGGATCGGTGCTGTTATTCCTGATATAAAGCATCTTATCTCTTGATAAATTTACGTGTAATCATACCTTCGTCAGTGTCGGCCTTCAGAATATAGACGCCTGCAGGCAGACTGCCCACACCGAACGAAGTGCCACTGGCAGTCATCACTTGCTGGCCGAACATATTGTAAACAGCCACATGCTTAATAGTATGGTCTGTGCTGATATTCAACACATTATTGGCAGGATTGGGATAGATGCGGAAATTCAAATCAGAAGTTGACGGTTCTTCGCTAATGCCCGTGGCACCACCTTCGTTATAGCCGGCTTGCAACACCTCTTTGGTAGCGTAGTTCTGCACCCAATAAACAACAGCCACATTGTTGAAGTTCTCTACCGAGTGCTCCTTAGTATAGTCTATGGGGCTGGAAGCATCATTAGGAAGACGGTAATTACCCACAAATTGGAATTCAAAATTCTGTGACACAGTTTGTTCTGTATTATTCAAAGAAATAACTGTACCAGTTACAGGGGTGAGGAATTTCTTCATCACATAATGGAAAAGGGTATCGAAATTATAGGAGAATGTCGGCTCTCCATACTGTCTAAGATACTCATCTGCAATATTTTTGCAAGTTTCTTTTTCCACCAAGGCGGCAAACAGACGGATATTGCCGTTGATTGCCTCCAGCGGGCGGGCGGTAATGGAGACATTGAATTTCTTATCGCCGTTATATCTAAATGTGGAACCCAGCTCCACCAGTGCGGGACGGGCTATCTCGTGCTCAAGCGCAGCGGCGGTGAACTGTCCCGTGTTACCGTTGAAGATGTTACCATCCACACGCAAAGAGGGCACCGACATCACATTGTAATATATGCGACGCGTTTCACCTTCACTGGTATAGTAGGGATCACCGGCGCCGGGGAAGTTCATCTGGTACTTGATACAGGTCACATTCTTGTGCGTCTCAAGAAGCTCTTGCAGGATGGCATTGCCTGCTTTGCAGGGATTACACGTGGCTGAAGTGAAGCCCTCATGCAGTACCGTGCGCTGCACACCACGTTCGTAAACCGTGAAAGTATGTGTCAGCGTATCGGAGTTAAGTCCCTCATAGCCATTCACATCCGACAACCATAGTTTGATGGTATAGTCGCCAGTAGCCGTAGGCGTAAAGGGCTCGCCGTGCGTCAGGGCAAAGCCACCCACATAGTCGCGATAATTGCCCGTAAAGGCGGCGGTCACAGGTTCGCCACCGTTGACACTATAGTTGAACGTGCCCGATGTCAGCGCTTCGGCGGCGGTGCATACAAAGCGAGCGGTGACATTGAGTGGCGTATTGATACGATGGTAAGGAATCATATCGCTACCCACAAGGCGTACACCGGCCGAATCGAGATGGTTGACCGTGGCAAAGTCGTAGCCTACATGATAGCGCGACATGTAGAACGCTGCCAGTGTGGTTTTGCCGGCAACCACCTTGTCAGAAATGTAGAGGCCATAGACGTACTTGGTCGCCCATGTGGGAAAATCGGAGGTGATATTGTGCAACGGCGCATCGATTTTTTTGGTAGGAATATGGATGCGGAAGATATTCTGCGGATAACGTTCCAGTGCGTACAGACGCACACCATCGCCCGTCAGCGTGTCGATAGCCAATCCCCAGTAGTCGCCAACATAGTTCAAATCCTCGGCTGTGATGGTGTTGAGAAGTTCGCCTTTGCGCGAAAACAACTTAATATCAGACTTTTGCAAAACCGTCCAAAAACCTCCTTTGCCATTGTCGGCAGTAGGATCGTAAGCCAGTGCGCCGGCTGTCGTACCAGTGGGCAACTTTATCGTGTCAGCCACAGCGTTCATAGCAGCATTCAAATGATAGATAGCGGCATCACCATTGGCCACATAGAGCGAAGTGCCGTCCCAAGCAAACCCCAAGAAATAGGTGCCCAACGACGACTTCGGAAGCCCCTTCACCGTCACCGAATCTATTATTTTGCTCGAATCGAAACTGAGACGGAACAACACCGCCTTCGATGCACTGCCCGTGTACAGACAAGTGTCTCCTGCCGTCATACCCATAGGCGAAGTGCAGGCCGGCACCGTCTTGTTGAACAAAATATTCCACGAATTGCTCTGCGCCGATGCAGGCAACCAACAGGAAATCAAAATCACAACCATAATTAAAGAAGCAATCTTTTTCATATAAACAATTCTATATCAGTTAATTATTCTGTAAATATTTGTCTAAATCAATTTAGCAAAGGTACAACAAATTTTGAAGTGAGAAGTGAAAAGTGAGGAGATTCCGCTGCGCTACGCTTGCGGAATGGAGTTAAGAAGTTAAGAAACTAAGGAGTTAAGTGTTGTTGAGCTGTTGGTGTCATTCCGAGGCGGTGGTTGAGCCTGTCGAAAACACCGTCGAAGGAATCTCTGAATTCTGAATTTTGAATTCTGAATTTTTCTCTATCTTTGTATTTTAAACAACGTGTTATGGATTACGCATTAGTCACGGGAGGATGTTCGGGAATCGGCTTTGCTTACGCTTCAGTATTGGCCGAAAAAGGGTATAACATTCTCATTGTCAGCAACCAGGAAGAAGAAAACGAGAAAGCAGCCGCACAATTGCGCGACTCTTACCATGTGGAAGTACACGCCCTCTATGCCGACTTGGCGCACGAAAAGGCAGCTCAGCAACTCTTCGACACCTGCCAACGTGAGGGGTGGATAGTAGAGGTGCTGGTCAACAATGCGGGTATGTTCTATTTCGACTTGATTACAGAGCAACCCCTGGCACGTACCGCAGCCATGGTGGAACTGCACATCACTACACCCACGCTGCTATGCGCTCTTTTTGGCAGTGAGATGAAAAAGCACGGAAAGGGCTATATCCTTAATGCATCGTCAATTACAGCATGGAAATCCTTTCCAGGATTGGCAGTCTATGGCACTTCAAAACGCTACATCAAAGCATTTTCCCGCTCTTTGGCCGATGAGCTCAACGACTTTGGCGTCAAGGTCTGCGCCGTCTGCCCGGGAGCTGTGGACACAGCACTTTACAATCTATCGCCCGAAGTGCGACGCCGCTGCCGCCGCTGGGGCGTCATGCTTTCGCCAGAGGCCGTTGCCCGCAAAGGCGTTAAAGCTTTGTTTAAAGGGAAGGTATGCTACGTTCCAGGATGTATCAACTATCTCTTCATTTTCCTCTTCTTGATATTGCCGCATTGGCTTATCAACTTCCTGAAACGCAAGTTTAAACTGTTTACAAAGTCCGCTTAATTTCAGCGAGCAGTTCTTCGGTTTTCTCGTGCAACCACTGACGCCGCGGGTTGTTCAGCACTTTGGACGAGATGGTCACGGGCTTCTTTGAGGCGAAGCACTGGCCCGTCAGGTCTTTAGTCTCCTCCGACAGCGCCAAATGCAACAGCGAGGCGGCTCCTTTCAAGGGTTTGCGAATGATGGGACGGAACAAGAGGTTGCACATCGTATCCACCACCTTGTTGCCCATCGTGATAATCTCAGTATCCACGATGCCCGGATCGGCACAATTGACCTTTATGCCCTTGTCTCTCCATGCTTCGGCAGCATCCAGCGTGAAATAGAGCAGCGCCAACTTCGAATCAGAATAAGTGGTAAACCTATTGAAATCGGCCTTGGTACGCGGCGTGAAGAGCGTGTCGCGAATGACACCAAAACGGTAGGTCAGCGACACCATGCTGACCACACGCGTTCCCTCGCCCATCAGCGGCAACAGCTCATACGAAAGCACATAATGGCCAAAATAGTTCACCCCCACGGTATATTCCAGATGGTCGACGGTCTCTTTCGGAAAATGACAAAGCGTGCCGGCATTGTTGAGCAGCAAGTCGATGCGCGTATAGCGACTTTTCATCTCGTCGGCGAAACGGAACACCGATGCGACAGAAGCCAAGTCCAACTCCTGCAGGTCGATGGTGACGCCCGTCTCCTTTTCCAGTTTGTCTTTCACTTTAGCTGCCTTCTCCATATTGCGACAGGCCATAACAACGTGAAAACCAGCATTAACCACTGTCTTAGTGATAGCCGTGCCCATGCCGCCGTCGGCACCTGTGATGATTGCAATCTTCTGTTCCATAATATTTATCATAAAAATGTATCAATAATAAAATTCATTTAGTCTGTAGCAATATGAGCTAACAATTGCGATGCCGATAAAACCTCCATTTTTGAAAAAGCAAAAAGTTTTTTACCCAAATCCTTGAGAGAAGCACCAATATGATAAACCATTTCATCTATAAGCAAAAAACGGTCGTGTGATTGTTTGTATTCTAGAATGTCAATTGGCGAGTATTGTGCATTATGACGTGCAAGATCCAGCGATAACTGCGCCGTAAGTTGCCTTGTGTAAACAACAGCTTTCACTCCTACACTTCTTTTGTCTAGTAATGTTAAAATAGTTTCATCAATATAATTATCAATCAACACTACTCGTTGCTTTGCCGATTTGACAAGCCCGGAAACAAACTTGTAAGCATCAAAAATTTGTCCATCAAAAAAAAGACCTTGTTTGACTTTTGCACCGTCATCTAAACGACGGAAAATTTCATCAATACGTTTATTTGATTCAAATTGATTATGTTCAATATTCGACAATCGCTCCAATACTTGGACACTTGCAGCCATAATATGACGCATCGCTGTAAACGCACGCATAATCTGGATATTAGCCAAGATTGCTGTTTCGGTGTGTAAAACGCTACTAAGCATAGCAACACCACTTTCCGTAAATGCGTATGGAGCATAGCGACTTCCACCGCGCCTGTTTGAGGTCGCAATTTGCGACCTCAAACCAGCAAACTCATCAGCCGTAAGTTGAAACATAAAATCATCCGGAAATCTTACTATATTACGATTAACTTGTTCTTTAAGACGTTTTGTCTCGATACCATATAACATTGCAAGATCCGAATCCAATATCACTTGCTGTCCGCGAATTAAACGAATAAGCGGCTCTATGCTGATCGGTTGAATATTTTGATTAACAACATCTATAGTTCCTGACTGTACCATACTTCCTTTACCATAATCCATATCCTTTATCCCGCAATTTTTTCCACATTCAAATAAAAGAAAACTTCCCTATTATGATTGCAAACCTACAACTTTTTTTCAAAGAAAATATAGAAAGTTTTGATTTTTTATTAACATATCCTTAATATTTATCAAGAATGCCTTTTTATCTGATTGAAAGAACTTTGCGGATATAACTGCCGCACGATACCCATAGCCCCATGGCGTCGCAACATTTTGCTAATCAATTCTTTATTTTCTTTATGATGATAGAAAAACAAGAGATGCTGCGCTTTCTTCTCCTCAATCTTGCGAGCCACCTCCACTTTCTCCATCGTATATGGATCGTAACCCAAGTAGTACATGGCCGTGGAGTAAGTCATGGGTGTAGGCGTAAAGTCTTGTACCTGATCAGTTTGCAAGCGATACTTCTTAGCCTCTACAGCCAGGCGCCCCATATCGATGAGCGAGCAGCCCGGATGCGAAGAGATGAGATAGGGAATCAGCTGTTGGTTCTTGCCCGACTGGCGGTTCATCTCGTTAAATCTCTTTAGAAAGAGTAAGAAACGGTCGAAATGGGGTTTGCGCATCTTGTCGAGCACCGCCGCTTCGGTATGCTCGGGTGCCACTTTCAAGCGGCCCGACACATGGTGATTGACCACCTGCCGCAAGTAATCGGTGAGGCCGTTCTGCCGGTCCACTGCAGGGTCATCGTTGAGCAATAAGTCGTAGCGAATGCCGCTACCAATGGTAATTTGCTTTACACCAGCAACTTGCAACGCTTTCTTATACAAAGCTGTGACAGGCTTATGCGAGAAGTTGAGATTGCGGCAAACATTTGGGAAGATGCACGACGGGCGCGTGCAGCGAGCACATAATCGTTCCTCGCGGCCACCCATCTTGTACATATTGGCCGAAGGTCCGCCCAAATCGGAAATGTGTCCCTTGAAATAAGGCTGTTGCACCAGATGCTCAACTTCGGCCAGCACCGACTGCTCAGAGCGCGAGCAGATGAACTTGCCCTGATGGGCGGCAATGGCGCAGAAACTGCAGCCACCAAAACAACCGCGATGGATGTTAATGGAGTTCTTAATCATCTCGAAAGCAGGCACTTCTCCTCTCTTATCATATTTGGGATGAGGACGATACATCATATCGTTGAACAACGCCATCCTATCCATCTCCTCCGTTGTGGCAGGTGGAAATGGCGGATTTATCACCACACAATTGTCACCGTAAGGTTGAATCATCGTGCGTTGCTGCCGCTTGTTGGTCTCCTTCTCAAAAGCGACAAAGTTCTCGCCATAGTACCTTTTGTCCTTGAGTTCTTTCTCGTAAGCGTGCAAAAGCAAAACATCCTTGTTGTTAACATCTTGATTCTCTATGTTTTCAAGATAGGCAATCTGCGGAATCTCGCTCCGTCGGTCCGGCCACTTCCCAGCCTCAATAGCCCTCGCCAACTCAACAATAGGTCGCTCACCCATGCCGTAAATCAGGACATCGGCTCCACTATCTACCAAAATGGAGGGCTTGAGCGTATCGCTCCAGTAGTCGTAATGCGACAACCGACGCATCGAGGCCTCCACACCACCAATGATGATAGGCACGTCGGGATAGAGAGAGCGGACAATCTTGGAATAGACCACCGTAGCATAATCGGGTCTGAAACCCGCCTTGCCACCTGGCGTGTAGGCATCATCGCTGCGAAGACGGCGGTTGGCGGTATAGTGGTTCACCATCGAGTCCATATTGCCAGCCGTGATGCCGAAGAAGAGCCGCGGCTTGCCCAACTTCTTGAAGTCGCGCAAATCATCCTGCCAGTTGGGTTGCGGCAGAATGGCCACCTTCAGCCCCTGCCGCTCCAGCGTGCGACCAATGACGGCCGTGCAGAACGACGGATGGTCTACGTATGCATCGCCGCTGATGAGAATGACATCGGCTTGCGTCCAGCCCAACTGCTGGAACTCCTTTTGTGTTATGGGCAGAAAATGGTCCATTAGTCTTTGATATAGATGCGCGGCACCCGCTTCGAGATGGCGGTCAGCAGCTCGTAAGGCGTCTTGCCAATAGCGGCGGCCATCTCCGACACGGGATTCTCATCACCGTAAACCACCACAGGCTCCCCTTCTTCCACTGCCAAGCCCGTTAGGTCAATCATGCACATATCCATACATATCTTGCCGATAATGGGCACCTTACGGCCTCGTATCGACACATGGCCCACACCGTTGCTGAACTCGCGGAAGAAGCCGTCGGCATAGCCGATGGGAATGATGCCGATGGTCATGTCGTGCGCCGCACGGTAAGTGCGATTGTAGCCCACCGTATCACCAGCGGGAATTCGCTTAATCTGAGTCACAACCGTCTGCAAAGATACCGTGTTCTGCAAGTAGGGCAAATCCTTCTCTACATACGAAAAGCCATACAATCCCAACCCTAAACGCACCATATCGAATTGGTATTGCGAGAATCTTGAGATGCCAGCCGAGTTGAGTATATGCCTCATTATCGGATAGTTGAAGTGAGCAACCAACTGCTTCGACATCTCATCAAAGCGGTGGATCTGCGCCAGCGTAAACTCATCTTCGGCAGGGTCCTCAGCAGCCGCTAAATGCGAGAATACCGACGCCACCTTCAAGGCAGGATGCTCGTTGATAAGTTGTGCCAGCGGCTCGATGTCTTCAGCCACAAAACCCAAACGGTGCATGCCTGTATCAAGTTTGATATGTATCTTAAATTCTTCTATTTCAGGATGTAAAGCCAGCGTGTTAATCAACTCGTGCAAATAGTGGAAATTGAAAATCTCGGGCTCCAGGCGGTGATGTATCATCATCTCGAAACTGTGCGCCTCGGCACCCAGCACAATAATCGGGTTTTTGATTTTGTGCTTGCGCAGATTAACACCTTCATCGGTGTAGGCAACAGCCAGATAATCAATATTATGGTACTGCAATTCATTAATCAACTCAGCATCGCCCAAACCATACGAGAGTGCCTTGACCATAGCAGTCATCTTGGTCTCTGGCTTCAACAGACTGCGATAGTAGTTGAGGTTGTGAATGATGGCGGGCAAGTTGACCTGCAATACGGTGCAATGCGTCTTAAAATGCAGCTGATCAACAAATTGCTCAAAACGGAACTTACGCGCACCCTTAATCAGAATGGCCTCCTGCTGGAAGACAATCTCTGGCAGATGGTGCAATGCCTCTTCGGTAGTTTGGAAGAAGTGCTGTTCGTCGATATGAAATGCGGCACGGTGCTCAAAAAGGGCGGGACCTACCGCAATTAGCTTTGTTATATGATTGTTAATCAGAAGATTATTCAATTCCTCATAATTCTCACGGGTGAGGATGCCGGCCTGGTCGAAGTCGGAGAGGAAAAGCGTGCGATGCGCATACTGGCGCTGTGAAGCGAGAAAGTCGAGGGCAATATGGAGCGAGTTGCGGTCCAAACTATAGGTGTCGTTGATGATAATCGACTGATTGATAGCCTCTTTTATTTCCAAACGCATACTCAACGAGGTGAGTCGCGCCAGCTTGCGGTTAATCTGGGCGGCCGAGAAATCGAGCAACCGCATCAGCATAACGGTCTGCAAGGCATTCTCAACCGAAGCACTGTCGGTAAACGGGATATGGTAGGTTTCACCGTCAATCTCCACCAGCGTATGGTTTCCTTCTATATGCTGCGACTTTATCTGATGGTGTGCCTTTGGCGAGACTCCCCACGATATTTTCTGCAAATGCTGATAGGCAGGTTTGCTTATCTCTTCTTCAATTAATTGATTGTCACAACAATATATCAATTGTTCAGCATGAGTAAAAAGCTTCAACTTCTCGACCAGCTTCTCATGATCATCGGCAAAATACTGCGCATGGGCGGCGCCAATGTTGGTCAGGATGCCGATGGTAGGACGGATGACCTCTTCCAGTCGCGCCATCTCGCCGGGCTTGGAGATGCCCGCCTCGAAGATGGCCATATCGTGGTGCTGTCTCATCTGCCATACCGAGCAGGGCACGCCAATCTGCGAATTGTAACTGTTGGGATTCTTCACCACATGGTAATCGTCGGCCAGCATAAGCGACAGCCACTCCTTGACGATGGTCTTGCCGTTGCTGCCCGTAATGCCAATGACGGGAATGGTAAAGCGGCGACGATGCTCAGCGGCAATGTGCTGCAACGCTTCCACCGCATTCTTCACCTGAATGAAATTACAGTCGGTGAAATTGGCGTATTGCTCTATCGGATTGGTAATGATAAAATTGCGCACTCCCTTATCAACCAGCGAAGCAATGTAGCGGTGACCGTCGTTCTTCTCGGTGCGAATGGCAAAGAAAAGCGATTGCTCGGGCAACGCAACCCTCCGGCTGTCGAAAGCCAACTCGGCAATGCGGTCGGCAGGGTGCGTCAGCACAGAATGGGCATCAGCCAAATAGGAAGCTATTTCTCCAATGGTGAACATATTATTCTATTCTTCAGCAAGTCTTTGTCGATTGTGTAAAATATCTATAGCCAGATAGATAGCATTGCGGAACGACTGCCCGTCAGCCATATTCTTACCGGCAATATCGTAGGCGGTACCGTGAGCCGGCGACGTGCGCACGATAGGCAGACCAGCGGTGTAATTGACACCCTCGCCATGCGACAGAAGCTTGAAGGGAATCATGCCCTGGTCGTGGTACATGGCCAAAACGGCGTCAAACTGGCGGTACTTCTCGGCAGCGAAGAAACCATCGGCGGGGAAAGGACCGAAAGCGTTGATCCTATTGTCGAACGCCTTCTGGATGGCGGGGTGAACCACCTCCTGCTCCTCCTTGCCAATGAGACCATTATCGCCAGCATGCGGATTGAGTGCCAACACGGCGATGCGCGGATTGGTACAAGCAAAGTCAGTCTTCAGTGTCTTCTGCAACAGACACAATTTGTTGTAAATCAAATCCACAGTGAGCGCCGCCGACACTTCCTGCAACGGCAGATGATGCGTAACGAATGCCAACCGCAAGTCGTCGGCCACCATCATCATCATCACATTGGAAGCATGAAACTGATGGGCGAAATACTCGGTGTGACCATGGAAGTTGAATGTGGGCGACTGGATGTTGTCCTTATTGATAGGTGCCGTTACAATGGCATCTATCTTATTATCTTTCAAATCCTTGCAAGCCATATTCAACGACAATTCCGATAACTGACCAGCCATCTCATTGCTGATACCAAACTCAAACTGCACTTCCTTTTCGCTGATATTCAGAAGGTTTGTCTTCTTCATGGTGAGTTGGTCGGCACTCCGCACCAACTGGTAACTGAACTCGCCAGCATCGACCATCTTCTTGTTCAGCGCAGCCACCTTCGACAAGCCGTAAATCAACGGCGTGCAAAGCTCCAGCATCTTATTGTCTGACAAGGCTTTCATGATGACCTCGTAACCGATACCACCAATATCACCCTGTGTTATTCCAATCTTATATAATTTTTCCATCTGACTAATGTAATATCTTAATAATTAATAGTTTTCAATTTTCAGTTCTCCCCTCTCCTCACTATTCACTCCTTAACTCTCATCTCTCCGTTCTCCTCTCTCATCTCTCCGTTCACTTCTTCCTCCTTCTTATTGATATACAATGTATTGCAAACCACTATCAAGGCAAAGGCAGCCCAAAACGGGAACGACAACTTCTCTGTATCGAGGAAATTGTTCATCGTGCCGTGAATGTAATAGGAAATGAGCGCCAGCACCGCTCCGAGCGTAAGTGTACGCACCGTGCGACTGTGAGCCTGTATGTAAGTGTGTATGCCATAATAGATTATCATCACCATAAGTACCAGCACCGTCAACAGGCCCGGGAAACCCGACTCGGCGCACGGACCGATGAACTCACTATGGGCATTGCCACGGTCGCCGAAATTGGTGCTGATAATGGTCTTATACTTGCCCTTCTGGAACGGCGCATACTCAAACTGATAAGTACCTGGTCCCCAGCCCACCAGCGGCTTCTCCTTGATCATGCCGAAGGCCGACACCCAGCGGTTAAGGCGCTCCACATTGGAAGCGTCGGTCGAGATGTTGGAGATGGATTGCAGATGCTCCACCAACTTGCCCGACGAGTCCTGCGAGTTGCGGCTCATCTTGTAGAGAATGTCGTCGGCAAAATAGTAGAAAGTACCAAAGATGACGGTAGCACCCACCACTACCCACGACAACTTGATGCGCAGCTTGAGGATGATGAAGACGGCAGCGCTGCCTATCAGACTGAGCCAAGCAGCGCGACTGAACGACAAGTAGAAGCCAATCAAGAAAACGACCAGCATGGAAATGTAGCCGGCACGCTGCAAACGGGTGGTCTTCGGCAAAAACAGAAAGCTGATGGTAATGGGAATGAAAAAGGCAAGGATGGCTCCGTAGGCGGTGTGGTCGTTGTAAAAGGGCGCCATAATCCAGTGACTGCCATGCTCGGCAAAGCCCGTCATGGCGTGGCGGATAGTGGTGATAATCACCACGCACGCCAAGCTGAAACCATAGCAGTTGAAGACGCGCACCCAGTTTTTCAAATTATTCTTAATAAGTTGAATAATAACAAAATACGACGATACAATGAACCAAATCTTGGATGTCAGGAACTTGAAGGAGACGATAGGCAGTTGGCTGGTGATGCAGGTGATGAACATCCACAGCAGATAGACATAGATGGCTATCGACACGGGATGCCGCGCAATGCGGCGGTCCACCGACAGGTCATAGATGATGCGACAGAGAAAGAGCAAAGTGAGGGCCACCATGATGATTTCGGAAGGCACCGATAGGCCCAGATTGACCTTTTCGTTACGGATAACGATGGAGAAGGGAATGCTCAGCGCCAGCAGATAGACTAACGTATCGGCATGGAAAAACAACAAATAGACCAGCAGGGCTGCCAGCGACAGCAGCGGCACCATAAAAAACTCCCTGGTTAGGGCATAGCAGTTAACCAGAATAAACAGGGCCGCACAACCCAACAGGATGTATTTTGTGTTTTTCATCATCTTCACCTGTTAAGCTGTTATTCGTCCTCTTTCGGTTTGGCGGCGTTCTTTACGTTTTCAATAATGAGAAGGATGATGAAGGCAAGAATGAAAGCGGAGACGGTCGATACAAGTGTGATGATCGACTTCTTGGGGTAGGCTTTCTTGTCGGCGGGCACTGCCTTTTCGACGATAAACTTAACAGGCATGTTGCTTTCCATGTCCACCTTGGCGTTCATCATCTTCGACTTGCAGAGGAACTCGTACTCGCGGAAGTTGTACTGATGGTCGCGTAACTCAACATAGAGCGCACCCCAGGTGGCCAACTTCTCCAGTTCCTTCTCCAGACGTTGCACAGCGGCATTGTTGCCCTGTGCCACGGCAATGGCATATTGCTGCATCACGCGCTCCGACTGGCTTTCATAGTCGAAGATGCCGTGCGACATGACCACAGCTAATGAGTCGTCGATACGCAGCAACTCGTCCTCAATTTCTTTCAGTTGCTTTTTCAGAATCTCGTAGGCGGCAACAGCGCGCTCGTGCTCGATGCGGTTCTTGGTCAGGTCGAGCTGAGCGGTGATCTCATTGGCCATATTGGCAGCCATATCGGGTTCCCAAGCAGCCACATGGATGGCGATGGCGCCAAACTCGGTACGTTTGATAGCCACATTGTTCTCGATGGTCTTATACAACTTCGAACGCCAAGCCTTCTTGGTGGTGTCAATGCCGTAATAATCAATCAGATTAAACTTCTTAACCAGCGCATCTTTGATGTCGCGCGAGTTGAGAATCTGCATCATCTGCTCGGTCTCCTCCTCAATGGCGTAAGCCTTGATGTCGAGACGCTCGTTGTAGTTCTCCTCGTTCAACAGAATCTTGGAGAGCGAATTGGTACGCGGAGCATAGATGATAGCCGTCGATTTGAAACGCGGACGTATGAACCAGCGGGTAGAGAACCCGAAGGAGAGCATAGCAGCGGCTAAACAAACGATAATGAGCGGTTTACGCCATTTCCATGCAAAAAGAATAAGGTTAAAAGAATTGTACTCTTTTTTGGTTTCTTCCATATCTTGGTAAGTTTAAATAAAGCGTAAAATGAAATAACGCAGCCGGCACGGAATAATTGTGCCGGCGTTGTCTTTTTATCTCTAAGAAGCTAATTTATCGGTTGATATGCGGGGTAACGATATCGTCGCAATATTCGCAACGATAGGTTCTCTTCTCTTCGTCAACCAAATGGAACACATGGTCGCAATAGCTTTCAACGGAGGTGATGCAGCGCGGGTTCTTGCACTTGATGATGTTCACCACTCTCTTGGGTACATTCAACTTCACCTTCTCTTTGATCTTGCCATCCTCAATCACATTGATGGTAATGTTGGGGTCGAGCAAGCCGAGGAATGTGTAGTCGATATCGATTTCATTATTGATTTTGATGATGTCCTTTCTGCCTTGCTTTTGGCTGAAAGCATTGATAATCAGAGCAACATTGTACTCTGCCTTATCCAATTTGAGGTAGTTGAACAACTGGATGCCATAGCCGGCCTTAATATGGTCGATGACAATGCCTTTTTCTATACTGGTAACTTCTAACATGATATTTTGATGCTTAGTAAATTCCTAAAAGTTTTAATATTAATGCCATACGAACATACATACCGTTCTTGGCCTGAACGAAATACTGGGCACGCGGGTCTTTATCCACTTCGATGCTAATCTCGTTAACACGCGGCAGCGGGTGCAGGATGTAAGTGTCTTCGCGAGCATATTTCATCTTCTCGGCATCGAGGATGAAACGGTCTTTCAAGCGGATGTAATCTTCTTCGTTGAAGAATCTTTCTCGCTGAACACGAGTCATATACAAGAAGTCGAGCTGGTTCATATAGGGCTCAATCTGCTGCACTTCCTCAAAGGGGATGCCTTTCTTGCGGATGACCTCCTCGCGGATGTACTCAGGCACGCGCAGCTCCTCGGGCGAGATGAGGATAAACTTCACCCCTTCGTAGTTGCTGAGGAACTTGATGAGTGAGTGGACGGTACGACCGAATTTCAAGTCACCGCAGAAACCGTAGGTCTTGTTCTCCACCGACCCTTTCAGGCGTTCAATGGTCAGGATGTCGGTCAGCGTCTGGGTGGGGTGCTGGTGACCGCCGTCGCCGGCATTGATGAGCGGCATGCTGGTCAGGTACTGGCTGGCCACACGCGGAGCGCCCTCCTTGGGGTGGCGCATCACAGCGATGTCGGCGTAGCACTCGATGGTGCGGATGGTGTCGGCAACGCTCTCGCCTTTAGCCACCGAGCTGGAGTTGGGCTCCGAGAAGCCGATAACCTTGCCACCTAAACGGAGCATGGCTGCCTCGAAGCTGAAACGGGTACGTGTGCTCGGTTCATAAAAAAGAGTTGCCAAGATTTTACCTTCACAACTCTTACTGTATTTTTCGGGATTGGCAACAATCTGATGAGCCAAATCAAACAGTTCGCGAAATTCTTCACGAGTAAAGTCCGCGGGATCAATTAAACATCTGCCTTTTAACAATGTATGGTCCTCCTTAATTTTTTAATGAATTATGATTAGTTAACGACAATATTCACTTCTGCAAAGTATGTTGCAAAAATAAGAAAAAAGAAAAAGGAAATGCAGTCAAGAAACATTTTTTTTAATATAATTTTGGCACAACTTTTTTCGTTATTATTGCAAGGCTTTTTTGGAAAAACAATGAATTATTCATTCATTGATGTCTATACTTGTGGGTGCGTAGCGCGCTACGCACCCACGGACAAGAAACAAGCAACAAACATTGAATTATACAAAAATCACAAACCATGAGAAAATTATCCTTTTTCCTTTTGATGGCCGCCATCATCCTCATCGGCGGCTCCTGCAAGCGCACCAGCAGCTTCGGCTCCGTCAAGAGCGACAACTTCTCGAACGGCAAGGCCGGCGAGATCATCCTCGTGCTCGACTCCTCGAAATGGACAGCCGCCCAGATTGACGAGCTGCACCAGTTTTTCAACCAGCCACAGCCGGCCATCAACCAGATTGAGCCCATGTTCGACATCCTCACCTTCAGCAACCGCGACTTCACAGCTTACTTCCAGCGGCACCGCAATATCATCCGCTTCGATATCAACCCCGACTACGCGGCTAACCACTTCCAGATTATCGAGAACAACTGGTCGTCGCCGCAGATTTACGCCTACTTCAAAGGCAACAACGCCGACACCTGCATGGCCCTGTTCCGCGCCAACGACTCACTGATCATGCAACGCTTCTACGAAAACGACCTGAAGCGCTCACAGACCTATTTCGCTCGCATTCAAGAAGAAAGCATCTCCAAACTCATCAAGAGCAAGTTCAACATCCAACTGACAGTGCCCAACCACTACTTTGTGGCCGCCGACTACGAGGACTTCCTCTGGCTGCGCTTCCGCACCGAAAAGAACGACCGCTTCATCATGATCTACCGCACGCCCGCCACCGAGTTGACACAGGAAAACCTCATCGCCGCCCGCAACGAGATGACACAGAAGTATGTGCCTGGGGCTGTGAAAGGAGCTTATCCCATTGTGGCCGAGAAACTGGGATTCCCCATCGTAAAACCCTTAAGCAAAGGCAATAAGGACGGCATGGAGATGCGCGGACTGTGGGAGAGCGTGAACGACAAGATGGGCGGACCCTTCTATAGCTTCACCTTCCCTTCCGCCGACGGACAATACAACATCACCGTTGACGGCTTCGTCTATGCCCCGCAAGAACCCAAACGCGACTACCTCCGCGAGGTGGAAGCCATTGTGAAGACGGTGAAGTAAACTGAAAACTGAAAGTGGAAAACTGAAAACTAAATAGTTAAGAAACTAAGGAACTAAGAAACTAAGACATCTTCTTAACTCCTTAACTTCTTAACTTCTTAACTCTAATCACATGAAGTCTCCTCAAAACAAGCGCACTCTCAAGCCCAGTTCCATCCTGAACCCCGTGCCCGTGGTGATGGTCAGCTGCGGCGAAACCATGGACGAGTACAATATCATCACGGTGGCGTGGACAGGCACCGTCTGCTCGAACCCGCCGATGTGCTACATCTCCATGCGCCCTGAACGCCACTCCTACGACATCATCAAGCGGACTGGCCAGTTTGTCATCAACCTTGTCACCACCGACCTTGTGAGTCGCACCGACTGGTGCGGCGTGCGCTCAGGCAAGAAGTACAACAAGTTCCTCGAGACCGACCTGACGCCCGTGAAGGCCAGCAAAGTCAAGGCGCCACTCATCTACGAGTGCCCCGTCAACATCGAGTGTGAGGTGAAACAGATCATCCCGCTGGGCACCCACGACATGTTCCTTGCCGAAGTGGTGGCCATCCACGCCGACGAGCGTCTCTTCGACCGCAAAACCGACGAACTACAACTCTACACAGCCAACCTCGCCGCCTACTCGCACGGCCAATATTTCGGCCTCGGCAAGATATTGGGCAAATTTGGGTTCTCGGTACAAAAGAAAAAATAAGAACAAAAAACAAATCCAAAAGAACCACAGAGCAAATCTCCACTCCTTTGTTCTTTGTTCTTTGTTCTTCTAATTACATAGCGTATGAAAAAATATTTTTTTCTTATTATTTTAATAATGAGTACATTATCAGCTTCTTTCGCCCAAGAAACACCTAAAGAGATTAATAACGACCTGCTGAAACTGCAGAGAATGCGGGAAAGGGAGGATAACTACTTTGATTCGGCGTATGCCTTTATCCAAAAGAAATTGCGCATTGATACAAAGTGGATATTGTATCAGTCGGATTCTTATCGCATCAATCAAGCTTGGGCCAACCATGCCATTTGGAATAACTGTATGGCCAACCTGTTAGCCAGCTATCTGGAAGAAAATCATTACGCTATCACCGATCGCACCCCTATCGAAGGCGAGCGCCCTGCCGACATAAACACTTGGGATACACAGACTATCGTGGAAGCCATTTTGGAATATTATCACAACTCATTGGTCTCCAAAATTATATTGCAAAACATACCTCTCAGCGATTACGGCGACCTGCTGAAGATGGGCAACGACCAAAAGGATTACGAGCCGACGCTGTATGACTTTCTGGTGCGCGACTTCCTGGCGTTTCTCAAGCAAACCTCCTGGGAACTGCCCCAGCCCCTGACTCCCTTCCACTGCGATCAGCCAGAACTGCTGGTCGACAATGTCACCTTCACCAACCTGCACCTCAGCTCGACCGACTCGCTATCGTTTGAATATCAATCACTGCTACAATATCAGGAACTGACCCGCTTTCACCTGCAGAGCGGCCATACCAAAGCCCTCGCCGTCATTACCTGCGAGCGACTGCAATATGCGTTTGAACACTGCGCCATCGGAAACAAAGAAGAATTGTTAATCAACACGTTAGAACAAATGGCGCAAGCCTGGACAGGCAAAGCGGGCTATGAAGATATCTGCTATGCCCTGGCCAACCGCTATTACCAACGCGCCGACCTCTACGACCGCGACACCCATCCCGAAGGCTTCGACGACAACAAAACAGCCATCGAGTGGTGCAACAAGGCCATACAGGCAGCTTCCAACTCCATTGCCGCCAATAATGCTAAATTACTCAAAGCCAGCATTCAACAGCCAAGCGTAACATTCTATAACGCCAGTCACCTTCTGCCCAATCAGCCCAACCTCATCACTTACGAGTACAAGAATTGTAATAAACTTTATTGTAGAATCATTCCTTTCAAAACTCCTATAAGTGTTGGAAAACAAAACTATAACGACTTAATAAGCAAGCACTTCATCAAAGAGTGGACCGTCAATGCCCGGACTCACGACGACTATCGCACAGTGGTGCAACCCGACGTGCTGCCCGCCCTGCCTATTGGCTCGTACGTTCTCCTCGTGTCGCCCACACCCTTTAGCAGCTCAAATGCTGAAGGTATCTCCAGCGACTGGTTTCAAGTGACCGACTTGGACTACACCAGTCGCTACAACGACAGCGAACACTATGCCGAATTCCTCTTTTTCCGCCGCTCGACGGGCGAGCCGCTGGCGCATCGCAGCGTAACCACCTGGTACACAAGAAACAGTAAAGACAAGACGGGCGTTACCACCCGCAAAACCGACGAACGCGGCATGGTGCGCATACCTGCCCGCAAAGACTTTGAGATTGTCTGCAAACTGGCCGAAGGCCAAGATGCCATTACCGCCGACGAGTGGCACTGGTGGCGCGAATTAGACGAAGATGTTGATGATGACAACAACGCCACCACCCGGATGCACTATTTCACCGACAGGGCCATCTACCGACCTGGGCAAACGGTTCATTTCAAGTGTATTATGGTCAAATCTTCCTACAAGAACAACTACACCGTGGCCGACAAGGAAGTGGAAATCATACTCCGCGATGCCAACTGGAAGGAAATTGACAAACAGACACTTATCACCAACCACTATGGCTCCGTGTCGGGTGAGTTCCAGCTGCCCGAAAACACACGGACCGGCAATTTCACCATCTTCTGCAAGGGATTGGGCAGTCACAGTTTCAGAGTGGAAGAGTACAAGCGACCCCAATTTGAAGTGACGATTGAGAAGCCCACCGACACCTATCGTATTGGAGATGAAATAAATATGGTTGGCAAGGCTATGGCCTACGCCGGCTATCCCATCGACGGGGCCACAGTGCGATACAGGGTAGTGAGGATGGCCTCCTATCCCTACTGGAAATGGTGGTGGCGGCCGCTGCCATCGTCGCCGGGACAAGAAATTGCCCAGGGCGAGACCACAACCGACGCCAACGGCCAGTTTACCTTCACCTTTACAGCCAGCGCCAACCCCACCGACAATCCCGCCTACGCTCCCGTTTACCACTACCAAATGTCGGCCACCGTCACCGACCTCAACGGCGAAACGCACCATGAGAACGCCACCGTCTGCGTGGGACAGAAGAACCTGCTGCTCGACCTCGACCTGCCGCAGCAGATCTGCGCCGACGAGGCAGCCTCATCGTATAGCCTCAAGGCCACCAACCTCAGCGGCGTGCCCCAACAGGTGGATGTAGCCTACCGCATTGAGCGACTGGCCACGCCCGCCGTTTTCAAGCACAATCGACCCTACAACACACGCCCCGACGGCGACCTCTTTGACCTAACCCAAGTGGAACAACAGATTCCCTACTTTGAACTCGACAACGAAGCCCATCCCGAAGCGTGGACAACGCTGGAAGAGGTTTGCCACGTGTTGCTCAACACACAAGATGCCGACCGCATCGAGATTCCCAACCTCAGCCACTACAAAGACGG
>JAEERB010000025.1 GCA_016285615.1 Bacteroidales bacterium | reverse complement strand
CTGCTTTTTCATCTGTGAAAACTGCTGTACAAAAAGGAGGAAAGGAAATTCAGAAAGCGGCGACAAAAGTGGTATCAGCAACTACAAATTTAGTGGGTACAATAAGATCGTTTTTCAAAAAAAATAGCAATGCAAAACAACGATAGACCTATACTTACAACATGTTCTTTAAGGAGTTTGGTGATAGCTGTAGTTTGTGCCGTTGTTGTTCTTTTTGTTCATAAGGATAGTCTTTGGACAACTACTGCTTTATTATTGTTTTTATTAGGACCACTTACAGTCTATTCTTTCGTTATTGTAAAGTTTTATGACGATCACATTGTTATTATAAGACCTTTGCATGTGATACATGTTAAAACTACTATACATTATTGCCAAATACATTATATGAGGGTGCCGAGTAAATATTTATCTATGGCCGTTATGGATTTGCTAATCTACTTTAAAGATCAAAAACGGCCAATGGAAATTCCGCTCCCGTATTTCAGCCAGGATCAGCAAAAACTTGAAAGATTAATAGAATCAAAAGGAATAGATTTTTTATGGGATTAATTAATTGAACAAATAAAGAAATTCAACACCCAATATTCGCAAATTTAGTCTTTCACCGTCCCTAACCGGTATTACTGCACCTCGTTCAAGAAGTGAGGAAAACTAATTTTTCTTTTTCGGCTTCTTCGCTCATAATTTTTTTGTTTTAAGTGGTTAGTATTAAAAGTTTTTATTATCTTTGCGGTGTTGATAAAGGGAGTATCTTTACCGTAAAATTGTCAATGAGTGCAGTCCTGACAATCACCATAAAAGCCTGATTCATTCAGGCTTTTTTCGTAAATCAAAGTATTACTGCACTTCGTTCAAGAAGTGAGGAAAACTGATACATACACGAAAAAGCTTTGTCGAAGAAGAAGCATCTGTGCTTAAGACATTGAAAACAAATGAGATTCCGCAGCGATGCCGCGGAATGGAGCATCACCGCACGTAACCACTTAATGCGGCGGCACCGCGGCAGTGATTAAACGACTTTCAGAACTGCCGCCGCCCTCTTCTCTACAGCGCACACCCCGCCATTCCGCGGCTCTGCCGCGGAACCCCACACAGATCAATCTCTGCGTAATTTATATTACTACACTTCGTTCAAGCAGCCTTTCACACGCTCCTATAGCGAAATAATTGTAAATTGTAAATTATCAATTATCAATTGTTACCACTCTAACCTGAAGTCGCCACTCTCTTTGAGTAATTCGTACTTCTTGCGGTTAAAGCGGAAGAGTTGCGGTTTGCGGCCGGCTTCTTTGTGGACAGGCGACTGCAAAAAATCAGCAGTCTCACGATTGATGCAACAACTAACCACCTTAGGTAAAGATTCATGGAAAAGAGCGTCAATATCCTGTTCTTTCATTTCTTTCTTTTTACCATAAAAGCGAGGTGACTTCTCCTCCACTGGTTCTTCCACGGGATCGAGGATGCCCAGCTGCATAATCTTGCGGTAGAAGTTGCGGCGGTCGAACTGAACACCGAGAATAGCTTCGTAAAGTCGCTGCAACTGCGGCACCGAGAAGACGTCGCCAAGCAACTCAAAACCTACGGGCTTGAAGAACATCGACTCGCGCAACTGTTTCATAGCCACACGCAAGATATAGTCGTGGTCGAAAGCCAAAGCAGGAACGTCGTCCACCTTGAACCAGCGGGCATCGTTGGCATCGTCGCCACCACGCACCTCAGCCATCTTGACTAATGCATAGAAAGCCACGGTAATCACGCGCTCACGCGGATCGCGGTGCACCGATGAAAAAGCGTGGAATTGCTCCACCATACCCGGCTCCAACGAAGTTTCCTCCTTCAGTTCACGCAAGGCGCACTCTTCCAAAGTTTCTTCCATACGCATAAAACCGCCAGGAAACGCCCACATTCCTTTGTAGGGCTCAGCGCCACGCTCAATGAGTAGCACCATCAGATCATGGCCATCGAAACCAAAGATGACACAGTCGGTCGTGACCGCCGGCCGTGGGTACTTATAGGTATAAGTCGTGTTGTTCTCTTCCATAACTCTTTAATCATCGGCCACTTCCTGCTCCTCACAGGAAGCAGCCGTTTGTTGATTCAGATTGTTGTGCAAAAATAGCAGTTTTTTTAATTCTCTCTACAAATAGAGTTCCCAAAATTCTTTAGGGAGAGAAATATTGGGAATATCAAATGCACCAGCAAATGCCAATGCCATATCCGTTTGCGAATAGCCTGCATGACCGCAACCGATTTTGGTTACCAGGAAATTCTTATCTGGGTGCTGACGGGCAAAATCGACAAAACGGCGTACTGCCACAATCATCTCCACACGCGACACACCGACCGTCGGGATAGCATAGCTGGAGCCTTGCAACCCCTCGGCTTGACCAACCACAGCACCAAAGTGCTGAACAGCGTAAGCCGCAGCACCACCATCATGCGAACCGTCAGCATTGCTGCCAAAAACAAACACTTCATTGGGCTTCAAATCGGTGACCATTTCGGGAGTAACCCTATCTTTCATCATTTCCTCGCTGGCATAATAATTGCGCTTTGCATTCATCTCTGCCCTGCGTTGCTTGCGTTCTAAAGGTGATACTTTCCTGAGGGTGGCTGACTCCATTGCAAAACAGTCATACATTCTCACCTTGGCCATACGTTCCTTTTCCCATGCTTTCTTCATTCCTGCTTCATCATAATCAAACGACATAGCAGCGTGGATGGACAAATCGGCCGACACCTTGTGAACATCCTGATTAGTACCGATATACGAAAATTGCCATCCCTCCTTCTCCGTCAGTTCCTCCACTAACGCCTTGATGGCCGCCAAGTTATATTCGCACGAGGCATTTTCCAAACCATCGGTGATGATGGTGACTGCGGCTGTAGCATTCTCCTTGTCGGTAATATCTTTTCTTAAGGCAGTAAGCGAAATGCCCATTGCGTCGTATAACGGCGTACAGCAACATGGTATGTACGTATCTGATGTCAATGGTTGAACTTCAGCCACAGGCACCTTGTCGTACAACATCTTTTTCTCACAATCACAAAATATCATCAGCGATACATAATGCTCTTGCGTATCCTGAAACTTTTCCTGCGCCTGACGAATGGCGGCAATGGTTTCGTTAAAGCCAGAGATGGCGGCATGCGAGATGGAACTCATCGATCCACTCTTATCCAATATAATCAAATTGTAGATTTCTGTTTTGCCTGCTGTCTCCTCATTACCAGTCTTAACATCTGCGTGAGATTCAATTTTAACTTCATTTTCTGTCTTGCTTTCCATCTTGTTTTGGTTTTGGTTTTCGTTCTCGTTCTCTCTCTTTTCCGATTTGTTTTTGAAAAAATCAAATTTCATGGCTTTAATTTTTAATGGTTTTTAATTGTGTTTATTTGACGCAAAGATAAAACGTTTTTCATTATAAAGCGTATTTTTTACACAAATTTTATTGTATTGAATTACAAATAGTTATAGTGATAAATTAATTTTTCTTGTATATTTTGTGTAAAAACGACATAAAATTTCGGAGAAAATTGGCCCATTTTTGAAAAAAGCGAAAAAAAATGAGATAAATTATACGAGAAAAACTGTTCCCGCGGATTACACGGACAATAGCAAAGGTCACACGATTATTATTCGTAAATTTGCGACAAAAATAAAACATGTACCCTTGGGGCGATAACAGGCGGTTTAATTCCTACAAGCGCTTCTTAAACGAGCGCTTTGGCGGGCGCATGCAGAAGCTGTCGATAGACGCGGGCTTCAGCTGTCCCAACCGCGACGGCACCGTATCCACGGGCGGCTGCGCCTACTGCCTCAACGACGCCTTCAACCCCTCCTACTGCACCCCGCAGAAGAGTGTGACGCAACAGATTGAAGAGGGCATTGAGTTTCACCGCAACCGCTACCGCCGCGCCGATGGCTACCTGGCCTATTTTCAAGCCTTTTCGAACACCTACGCCCCCTTGGATAAGCTAAAAGAAATCTATCAGCCCGCCATCGACAACCCGCTCGTCAAAGGCATTGTCATCGGCACCCGCCCCGACTGCATGGACGATGCCAAACTGGACTACTTTGCCGAATTGAACCGACAGTTGTTTGTCTCCATCGAATATGGCATCGAATCGTGCAATGACGAGACGCTGCGGCACATCAACCGTGGTCACACCTTCAGCCAAGCTGCCGACATGATTGCCCGCACCGCCGCACGCGGTATCCACACGGGCGGCCATCTCATTTTCGGACTGCCAGGGGAAACGCCGGAGCAATGGCTGAAAGAAGAACAACTACTTAACGAGCTCCCGCTCAGCAGTATCAAATTCCACCAGTTGCAAATCATTAAGGGCACCGCCATCGAAGAGGAGTACCTCTCCCACTCCGAGCGTTTCTTCCCGTTTACCATGGAGAGCTACATCGACTTCATCGTCAGCTACACCGAGCGGCTCAACCCGCGCTTCATCATTGAGCGCTTTGCAGGCGAAGTACCACCCCGTTTTTTAAGTGTAAACAACTGGGGCACCATTCGTTACGATGTTGTCTTACAACGTATTGAAAAGAAATTGCAAGAAAGCGATACCTGGCAAGGAAAACATATATAAAATATTTGTATATTTGTAACCTTTTGAAAAAAGAGGGAACTATTTATCTTTCAAGATAATTTCATCATTATTACGCAGAAAAAAATTTCAATATGCAAAACAAACTGCAAGAACTGACCGACAAACTCTATCAGGAAGGATTGTCAAAAGGCAAACAGGAAGGCGAAAACTTGGTTGCCCAAGCCAAAGCGGAAGCCGAGAAGATTATCAAAGACGCACAGGCGGAAGCCAGTCGCATTGTGGCCGAAGCACAGAAAGAAGCTGACGACATGAAGACCAAAGTGACTGCCGACATCCGTATGGCATCGGCACAAAGCATGACTGTCACCAAGCAAGCTATCGAACAAATGATTGTAGCCCAGGCGGTTTCCAACAACATCGACCAAGCACTCACGGCTGAAAGCTTCGTCAAAGAGATGATCAAGTCGGTGGTGGGCGCCTTCAATCCCGCCAACGCCGAGCCCGTTGATTTGGACATCATCCTGCCCGAAAGTTTCAAAGGCAAAATAGAGTCCTTCGTTAACAACGAAATCTCACAGATAGTCAAAGCTGACGTATCGGTGGCCTTCTCCAAAAAGATTGGCGGCGGCTTCATCGTATCGCCCAAAAACGGAGGGTTTGCCATCCGTTTCACCGACGACGAATTCAACCAGCTCATCACCTCCTATCTCCGTCCCGCCACTAAGAAAATCTTGTTCGGATAATCATGGATAACTACGTTTACATTGTGGCCGGACTGCCGGAGTTGACCTTGGCATTCGAGCAATCGGGATTCAAGTATGAGACGGTGCGCGACTATATCTACCCGCTATTGTCGGATCGCGACCGCCAGGCCATCGACCTGATGGAAGAGAGTTTCCATGATGAGACCTTGAATGCTGACTTTTATCAAAAGACAGCCGCCCATGCCAACCGCTTCTTGCGCGAATACTTCCACTTTGACCTGCTCGTGCGCAACATGAAAGTGAGATATCTCGGCCGCCGGCTCAACCAGCAGGTGGACAAGTACCTCATACAGACAGACGACAGCGAGTTTGAGGAAGAGAAGCAGGTGCAGGCCATCTTCGATAATCCTGACATTGTGCTCCGTGAGCAACAATTAGATCAACTAAGATGGGATAAAGCCTCGGAAATAACCTGCTTCGACTACTTCGACCTCGATATCATCCTGGCATTCCTTATCAAGGCCAGCATTATACAACGGTGGGCTGCCATGGATCAAGAGCATGGTTCAGAGATGTTCGCCACACTGGTTAAAGAGGTGGAAGGCACATTTGAAGACATCCAATTCGAGCAGAAGAAATAAATATCGACAATAAAAAATTAAAACATATATGCAAACTACAGGTAAAGTAATAGGCATCATCTCCAACCTAGTTACGGTCAAGGTTGACGGCCCCGTAGCGCAGAACGAGATATGCTACATAGAACTCGGCGGCGTCCGTCTGATGGCGGAAGTCATCAAGGTTACCGGCGACATCGCTTCGGTGCAGGTGTATGAAAGCACGCGAGGCCTGCAACCCGGCTGCCATGTTGTATTTGAGGGCTACATGTTGGAAGTGTCCCTCGGTCCTGGCTTGCTGTCGAGTAATTTCGACGGCTTGCAGAACAACCTGGCCACGATGAACGGTGTGTTCCTCACACGTGGTGAGTACACCAAGCCGCTGGATGAGGAGAAATTATGGGACTACACCCCTATTGCCACGGTGGGCCAGAAAGTGGAAGCCGCCGACTGGCTAGGTGAAGTCAAGGAAGGCTGGCTGCCTCACAAGATTATGGTTCCCTTCTCAATGGAAGGCGAATACACGGTGAAGACGGTAGTGAACGCCGGTCAATACAAAATCAACGACACCATTGCCGTGCTGACCGATGCCAACGGTGAAGACCACAACATCACCATGGTACAGCGCTGGCCCGTGAAAGTGGCCATTGGCGGTTATGTTGAGAAGCCGCGTCCCTTCAAAGTGATGGAAACGGGTGTCCGCATCATCGACACGCTGAACCCCATCGCCGAAGGCGGCACAGGCTTTATTCCCGGCCCGTTCGGCTGTGGCAAGACCGTCTTGCAGCACGCCCTGGCCGAGCAGGCCGACGCCGACGTCATCATCATGGCAGCCTGCGGTGAGCGTGCCAACGAGGTGGTGGAAATCTTCACCGAGTTCCCCGAACTGCGCGACCGCCGCACAGGACGCTCACTGATGGAGCGAACCACCATCATCTGCAACACCTCTAACATGCCCGTTGCCGCCCGTGAGGCCTCCGTCTATACGGCCATGACCATTGGTGAGTACTATCGCGCCATGGGCATGAAAGTGCTGCTGCTCGCCGACTCAACATCCCGCTGGGCACAGGCCCTGCGTGAGATGAGCAACCGTCTGGAAGAGTTGCCCGGACAGGACGGCTTCCCCGTCGATCTGTCGGCCATCATCTCCAGCTTCTACTCACGTGCCGGCATCGTCAAACTGCGTAACGGCGCCTACGGCTCCATCACCTTCATCGGTACGGTATCGCCCGCCGGCGGTAACCTCAAGGAGCCCGTCACCGAATCGACCAAGAAGGCCGCCCGCTGCTTCTACGCCCTGTCGCAAAACCGCGCCGACAAGAAGCGCTACCCCGCCGTTGACCCTGTAGATTCCTACTCAAAATATCTGGAATATCCTGAAATTGAAGAATTTCTGGATGAGAAAATCGAAAAGGGCTGGGTGGAGAAAGTCACCCGCACCAAATACATCATCCGCAAAGGCAAGGACGCTTACGAGCAGATTAACATCCTCGGTGACGACGGTGTGCCCATCGCCTACCACGAGCAGTATTGGAAATCGGAGCTGATAGACTTTGTCATCCTGCAACAGGACGCCTTCGACGCCATCGACGCCTCCACCCCGCTGGAGAGACAGAAGTTCATGCTCGACCTGCTCCTCGACATCTGCGAGAAGGAGTTCAACTTCGACAACTTCGAGCAATGTATGACTTTCTTCAAGAATCTTATCAACCTCTGTCGTCAGATGAACTATTCGGAATTCAAGTCAGAGGCATTCAACAATTATTTGGCAGAGTTAAAGAAGGAGATTGAACATGAGTAAAAAAGCATTTCAAAGAATATACACGCAACTGACCGCCATCACCAAAGCCACCGTCACTTTGGAAGCCGAAGGCGTATCGAACGACGAGCTGGCCGTGGTCAATGGCCGACTGGCGCAGGTGGTCAAGATTAAAGACAAGAACATCACCCTGCAGGTTTTCGGTGGCACGGAAGACATCCCCACCAATGCCGAAGTGGTATTTTACGGTGAGCCGCCCACACTGAATGTTAGCGACGAACTGGCCGGACGTTTCTTCAACGCTTACGGCGAGCCTATCGACGGCGGTCCTGCCGTGGAAGGCGAAAAGCGCCAGATTGGAGGTCCCTCGGTGAACCCTTACCGCCGTCGCCAGCCTTCGGAGCTGATCCCTACGGGCATCGCCGGCATCGACCTGAACAACACGCTTGTGTCGGGACAGAAGATCCCCTTCTTCGCCGACCCCGACCAACCGTACAACCAGGTGATGAGCATGGTGGCCTTACGAGCCGATGTGGACAAGATTATCCTCGGCGGCATGGGCCTGACCAACGACGACTACCTCTTCTTCCGCAACCAGTTTGAGAGTGCCGGAGCACTGCACAAAATCATCAGTTTTGTCAACACGACCGACCAGCCTCCCGTAGAGCGACTGCTGATTCCCGATATGGCGCTCACCGCTGCCGAGTATTTCGCAGTGGACAAAAACGAGAAAGTGCTCGTGCTGCTTACCGACATGACCTTATACGCTGACGCACTGAGCATTGTGAGCAACCGTATGGACCAGATTCCATCGAAGGACTCCATGCCCGGCTCGCTCTATTCCGACTTGGCCAAGATTTACGAAAAAGCCGTGCAGTTGCCCGACGGCGGCTCCATCACCATCATTGCCGTTACCACGCTGAATGACGGTGACATCACCCACGCCATCCCTGACAACACAGGTTATATCACTGAAGGTCAGTTGTTTTTGCGTGCAGACCCCGACTCTGGCAAGGTCATCATCGACCCGTTCCGCTCGCTGTCGCGTTTGAAACAGCTGGTACAGAACAAGAAGACCCGCGAGGACCACAGCGCCGTGATGAACACTTCGGTGCGCCTCTATGCCGACGCCGCCAACGCCAAGACTAAATTGGAAAACGGCTTCGACCTGAGCGACTACGACTTACGCTGCCTCAACTATGCCAAGGAGTATGCTACCCGACTGCTGGCCATCGACGTTAACATCCCCATCAACGAGATGCTTGACACGGCATGGGAACTGTTTGCCAAGTACTTCTCCAAAGCAGAGACCGGCCTCAAGGAAGCCCTGATTAAAAAATATTGGAAAGAGTAACGATTTATGGCCATAAAGTTTCAATATAACAAGACATCGCTCAACGAACTCAACAAGCAGTTGAAGGTCAGGGTGCGTGCGTTGCCGACACTGAAGAACAAGGAGTCGGCGCTTCGCATGGAGGTCAAGAAGGCCAAAGAACGTGCCGTCAAAATCTCCGAGCAGATGACCTACAAAATGACCCAGTTTGAAAACATGGCCTGCTTGTGGAACGAATTTGAGCCCGGACTGCTGACCGTGACCGATGTCAAACTCAAGACGGTCAAGATTGCCGGTGTACCCACACCAGCCTTGGAAGAGGTGCTGTATGATATCAAGGAAATCAATCTCTTCACCAAGCCAATGTGGTATCCCGACGGCTTCCAGATACTCAAAGACCTCGTACAACTCGGCATCGAGTCGGAAGTGTACAACGAAGTAAGCCGCATTTTGGATTTCCAACGCAAAAAGACCACCCAAAAAGTGAACCTTTACGAAAAGGTGCAGATCCCTGGCTACAACGAAGCTATCAGAAAGATAAAGCGCTATATGGAAGATGAGGAAAACCTTTCCAAGGCCTCACAGAAAATAGTGAAAAACAGACATTTACAAGAAGAGGAGGTGAACGATGGTAATTGATATGACTAAATATGGCTTCATCCTCCTGAGTGGCGATGCCGAGGGTTTCCTAAAGAAACTGCAAGGCGTGGGCATGGTTGACATCACACGTGCCAGCAAGCCCATTGACGAGCCCTCCGAAAAACTTTCCAACCGCGCCAACAACATACGCAAGGCCTTGACCGCCCTGAAAACAGTGGAGCCGTCGGGAAGCACTCACGACATCGACAATGACATCGCCGAGGAAGTGAACCTTGCCGTTGCGGACAAAGAGCGACTGCAAGCCAAACTCTCTGTATTACAGAAAACGCTGGAAGAAAGAAAACCGTGGGGGCGCTTTGACCCCGACCGTTTTGCCACCCTTGCCGAACAAGGACTGCAACTACACTTCTACAAAGCCAAAACATCGGCCATACTGCCTGAATGGAAAGAACAATACGCCTTCAGCGAAATCTCGACCGAGAATGGCTACACTTACTTTGTCATCACCAGCGATAGCTCGGAATACCACTTCCCTCTTCCGGAAATGGCAGCGCCCGACCGCGACTTTACCGCCATTGAGCAGGAAATCAGCCAGGTGAATACAGACATTGAACAGCTGGACCGCCATCTTGCAGAGTTGAAATGCCACGAGGCCACGTTGCAGAAGGAGTTAGACAAAACCCTGTCCGACCTCGACTTGCATTTGGCTGGCATTGCTGGCACCAAAGCCGCCGACAACTATCTCACTGTCTTTGAAGGATTTGCTCCCAAAGAGAGCGAGAAGCAGTTGCACGAGATGCTCGACAAAGAGAATGTCTTTTATATTGCCCATCAGGCACAGACGGAGGACAATCCTCCTATTAAACTGAAAAACAACAAGTTCGTCTCTATGTTTGAAGTTTTGACCGACATGTACGGCCGACCGAAATATGACGAGTTTGACCCCACCGTATGGATTTCCATCTTCTTCATGCTCTTCTTTGGTTTCTGCATGGGCGATATGGGTTATGGACTTATACTCATGCTGTTAGGCTTTGGCTTAAAGAAGATGATGCCCAAACTTGCTCCCCTTGTTGTAACTTTGGGTGTAGCCACAACCGCTATTGGTTTCTTCTTCCACACCTTCTTCTCGATGGACCTGCTTACCTGGAACATCATTCCCGAGGGCGTCAAGAAAATCATGCTACCTTCTCAAATTGCAGGCTTTGACGGCACCATGGTGCTCGCTATCATCATAGGTATCATCCATTTATGCTTAGCTATGATTGTCAAAACCTACCAAGCCACCAAGACCAAGGGATTTGCCAATTCGCTTGGCACATGGGGTTGGACACTGCTCATCGTGGGCGGTGTTATCGTGGGTGGACTTGCGCTGATGAAGGTCATTGACTCCTCCATTACGAAATGGATTATCATCGTGTTAGGCATCCTGTCGGCGCTGGGCATCTTCTTCCTCAACAACCTGCATCGCAATCCCCTGCTCAATGTTGGGGCTGGACTGTGGGACACCTACAACACGGCCACGGGACTGCTGGGCGATGTGCTGAGTTACCTGCGACTCTATGCTTTAGGGTTGGCTGGAGCTAAGTTGGGCGAAGCTTTCAACGCTATCGGCCAGCAAGCACTGGGCGACGGCGGCTTTGGCTGGGTGTTCTTCATCCTTATTGTTACGGTGGGACACTCGCTGAACTTGGCTATGTGCGTACTCGGCGCCTTCGTCCATCCCTTACGTCTCAACTTCCTTGAGTTCTTTAAAAATTCCGGATATGAGGGTACCGGCAGAAAGTACAACCCTCTCACAGAAAACGCAAATAAATAAAAATCAACAATTTAAAACATTACAATCATGGTAGAAACAATTTTAGGTTATCTCGGTTTGGGCTTGGTTTTAGCCCTTGCAGGCATCGGAAGTTCCATCGGCACTTCAACCGCAGGCAACGCTGCTGAAGGCGGTTTGAAGAAAAAGCCCGAGGCTTCGGGTAATTTCATGGTCCTTTCAGCCCTCCCTGCCACACAAGGTATTTACGGCTTCGTGGCCTTCTTCATGTTGCTGAGCAAGATGAAAGCAGACCCAACGCAAGGTCTGGTTATCTTCGGCGTAGGCTTGTGCGTGGGTTTGGTATGCATGATTTCGGCTATGCGTCAAGGTCAGGTTTGCGCTAACGGTATTGTAGGTGTAAGCCAAGGACACGATGTGTTCACCAACACGCTGATTTACGCTGCACTTCCTGAGTTCTACGCAATCTTGGGCCTCGTTGGTGCCTTGATGGTATAAGATCTGAGAAAGAGAGTATGTAAAGAAAAACGCCAGCGTTAAGCGCTGGCGTTTTTTTATTTGACGGAGGGTGTCTCCGACTGCCCTGCATACGGCTTTTGCGGCTTCCGTTTCGCCTTCTTCAGCGCCTCGTTCAATATCCACTCTATCTGTCCGTTCACACTACGGAACTCGTCGGCCGCCCACCGCTCCAGAGCAGCAAACACCTCTTCATCAACACGTAGGGCAAAGTTCTTTTTCATGGAATAATTTTTGGTAGAGACATTTCATGAAATGTCTCTACAGATTATTGATACAAGGTTCCAGTGTTAATCACAGGGCTGGCGCTCTCGTCGGCACAAAGCACTACCAGCAGATTGCTGACCATAGCGGCCTTCTTCTCTTCGTCGAGATGAACCACCTGCTCAGCTTCCAGTTTCTTCAGAGCCAGCTCAACCATCGAAACGGCGCCTTCCACAATCTTCTCGCGGGCCGAGATGATGGCATCGGCTTGCTGGCGGCGGAGCATCACGCTGGCAATCTCTGCTGCGTAAGCCAGATAGTTGATGCGGGCCTCAACCACCTCAATACCAGCGATGAGCAAGCGACTGCGCAGTTCTTCCTCCAAGCGGTCGTTGATTTCCTCACCACCACTGCGGAGCGTAATCTCTTCGTTCTTATGATCCATATTGTCGTAAGCATACATACCTGCCACACGGCGCAAAGCAGCATCACTCTGTACATTCACAAAGCTGTCGTATCCTTTCAACGACTGCTGCAATTGGACAGATTCACCATCTTTCTGTACCACAGGCATCGTATCCACATCAATATCGAAGCAGGCCTTATAGGTGTCCTTGATTTTCCACACCAGCACCAGACCAATCATGATGGGGTTACCGTTTTTATCGTTCACCTTGATGGGCGCCACATCCATGTTGCGGGCACGCAACGACAATTTGCGTTTGCCGTAGAAGGGATTCACCCAGAAGAAGCCATTGGCGCGCACTGTGCCACGATACTTGCCAAAGAAGGTCATCACTCGAGACTGGTTGGGCTGGATGACCATGAAGCCGATGCAATGTAAGATGTAGTTGAATGACAGTAATGAAGCCACTAACACCACCCAACCTATTTCGGCATCGGTTTGCACACGATTGCCCATGTAAACAGCAATACAAATAGAACCAACCAGCAAGATCAGATTCCACAACAGATGCAGGAAGCCATTGTTCCAAAAATGCATTTTTAATTCAAATTCTTTTGTTTCCATAACATTTATAATTTACAATTAATAATTGATAATTAATATTTTATGCATTAGCAAATGATATTATTTTAATATTATTTCAATGGCAAAGATACACTTTTTTATTTAAACAGCATATTTTTTCAAAAAAAAAATTTTGTAATTATATACCTGTTGGCACTGAATCCCTTCCGCGGCGAACAAGTTTGGTGTTTCATAGAGTAATCATAGCGCGCCGCGGTAGAGGATGCAGACTTTTTCGCCACCCCAGATTACGCTACGCTCATCTGGGGTTACTGACAGGCGACCTCTACGAGGTCGAAAAGATGTGCGCATGATAATGTGAAAATGTCCCGTAGGGACTCCCTATCAGTAACCCCACACGTCAGTGTGGGGAATACATGGAAAACTCGCAATCCTACTCGCGGCGCGGTAGATGTGTGCAATGATGCGGTCGTTTATTCGCCGCGAAAGTGACACTCGTGCAACAATGCGAATCGGCAAGACTAAAAGGAATTGTTCACTAAACACCTTGTGTCATCAGGTATATAATTGGCAAAAATAGATTAATTTTGCACAGACAATGATGAAGAAAAAAGCACCAATACAAAAGAACCTTGTGCGTGGCGGTTGGCTAATGGCCCTCCTGCTTTTGCTTTTCTCATTGTTATGCCCGCCTTTATGGCTCCGTCGCAATGATGCGCGCCTGAAAGAGAAAGCGGTAGCCGCACTCTCCTACTGCCGACAGCATGGCATGAACACCCACCTGTGCATTTTAGTGGACTACAGTCTGCACAGCGGGCGGAACCGCCTCTTCATCTGGGATTTCCGACAGTCGAAGATTGTTTTCGAGTGTCCCGCCGCCCACGGACGCGGACATGAGCGCCAACGCAATGGAGGAGTAACTTTCAGCAACGTAGAAGAAAGCTGGCTGAGTTCCAAAGGCAAATGCCGCATAAGCGAGCGCTACGACGGCCAATTTGGCACAGCCTACCGGCTTGATGGATTGGAAAGTACCAACAGTCAGGTGCGCCAGCGCTGCATTGTGCTGCACGGCTACAAATATGTCCCCACGAAACCCATCTATCCCTTTAAGTCTGTTGGAAGCAAAGGCTGTGTGATGGTTTCACCCAAGGCCATGCAGATATTAGACCACTATCTGAAGACCGAAAAGAATGTATTGCTCGACATTTTCGATTAAAATTACTATTTTTGCCAACCCAAACAGGCCATCATGTTTCATTTTATCAATAAAAACACCTTAATCCAAGCCATCCTCCTGCTGGCAGGTTGCGCATGGCTCATAGCCAGATGGATTATAGGACAACCCGAAATGAGCGTCACCAGTGACATGCCTCTCTTTTCGCACGGCCTGGTCACATTCCTGATGCAGCATACTATCCTATTCAAAACAATTATCATCGGCAATTTTGCACTGCAACTTTTCCTACTATATATATGTTTTATGGGCAATGATTTTGCCGAAGAGCGCTACACGCTTATGCCCTTGGTGTTTTACGTATGGCTCATGAATGGCATAGGCAACCCCTTGCACATATCTAACATATTCTTCATCAACACAATAGCACTCTTTATGTTTAATTTGTCCATTCAGCTGAACAACCCATCGCTGAAAGGCAAAGTATTCATGCTAGGGCTCCTTATCGGATTGGGCTCATTCCTCAGTGCCACGGTGTTGCTATTCACTATCTACAGCATTATTTCCATTCTTATTTACCGATATAGTCGCAGTAAAGATATTGTCATTCTGTTTCTGGGCATCATCTTCCCGTTCATTTACCTACTGGCTATCAGCTATTTGAACGATAATACACAAATGTTAGGACAGGTAATGCAACAACTTGTCATTTTCAACCTACCTTCCACCTTTCACAGCATTGGCACCACCAAATTATTGCTACTCATAGCCTTAGTTGTTTTATGGCTCATCATCGTTGGCGCCCAAAAAGTTCAGTTCGACAGCAAAGTGATTTTGCAACGCCGCCGGCTGACAACCATCGCGGCCTTCACTATTACCGCCCTTTTCATTATCATTGCCGACTGCTCGCAATTCCCATACAACCTGCAGTACCTCTATCTTTCCATGTCGATCTACCTCGCCATCATGAGCCAGTCGCGGCGGTTGCGCTTGCGTCACGACATGCTGACTATTCTCAGTATCACTCTTTTGCTATTATTAAACCTGTTGCCATGATCCAAGCCCGCTACTCTGCCGACCCGACCATCATTGAGTGCGGCTGCGACGAAGTGGGCCGCGGCTGCATTGCTGGTCCAGTATATGCGGCGGCTGTCATCTTCCCCGCCGACTACTACAACGCCGCCATCAACGACTCGAAGCAGCTCTCCCGCAGCCAACGCGAGCAACTGCGCACCGAAATCGAAGCACACGCCATCAGTTGGGCCGTGGCTTCTATCGACGAAGCCACCATTGACAAGGTCAACATCCTGCACGCCTCATTCATGGGCATGAACAAAGCCATTGCACAGCTGACCGTCAAACCCAACCTGCTACTCATCGACGGCAACCGCTTCATCAACGAAACCGACATCCCCTACCACTGCATTGTCAAAGGCGACGCCAAATATCTAGCCATTGCCGCTGCATCCATTCTGGCCAAAACATACAGGGACGAGTACATGGAAAAATTAGCGGTAGAATTCCCGCAATACGGCTGGGCCGAAAACAAAGGTTACCCCACGCCCGCCCATCAGGAAGCCGTGCTCAAATACGGAAGATGCAAATACCACAGGAAAAGTTTCCAGCTGAAAGGACAGCTAAGACTGGAATTTTAACAATTCACAATGCACAATTCACGATGCACAATTAAAAGCAATCGTGAATTATGAATTGCTCTTCACCGTTTCCCGCATAATCTCCTCGGGCGATTTGCCCAAATACTGAATATAGACTTTCAGTTGCACGCTCAAGCTGTCATCAGGATATTTGTGGATAAAGTCTGAATACTCGAACTTGGCGCTTTCGTAGTCTTGCAGGATGTCGTCATACACCACACCACGGTTGAAATAGCACATCTTCAAGTCGGGATAATCGGGATAGACCTTCTGCACCTTGTTATAAATGTCGAGTGCCTGCTTGGCATACTTAATCTTGAGCGGTTTCTGGTCGGCATACTCTGCCAAACGGATGCAGGTCTCGCCAGCTCGCATCAGCAACTCCGGCGAAATCACCTCTTCGGGAAACGCTTCGGCAAACTCCACTGCTTTTTCCACAAAAAGACACATCTTCACCGTATCAGGAGTGCCTATCTTGTATAGCGAATCGCATTGTTGGAACATCTGCACCAACTCCGACTGGCCTTGTGTCCTTTCGGTCAGATTGCCGCCCTTATTTTCGCGATGACAAGCGAAAAACAAAACGACAGCTATCAGACAAAGATATAGTATTCTTTTCATACACATTCATTTACGATAACAAAAGGTTACTTGATTTTGGATTTGTAACGAGGATGAACCTTCCCGTTGGCAATATCCGATAATTTACGTTTTAACAACATCTTTTTCAAGGATGTCACTTTATCTGTAAACACCTGTCCTTGAAGATGATCATATTCATGTTGGATGATACGTGCCACATAGCCGTTGAACTTGCGCAACTGGTCGTTGCCGTTCTCATCGGTATAGCGTATCGTCACTTCCGACTTGCGGGTAATCTCCTCGTGAATATCGGGCAGACTGAGGCATCCTTCGTTGAAAGTGAAATCCTCACCCGACTCATCCATAATCTCAGGATTGATGAAGGCCCCCTTGTATATCTCCGCATTTTCGTCGGTCTCGCGGAAGGGTGCTGAATCAATGACAAAGAGTCGTATCGACTTACCAATTTGCGGTGCAGCCAATCCCACGCCCTCTGCGTGATACATCGTTTCAAACATATCGGCAATCAAAGTGGCCAATTCCTCACCCTCAATATCCACAGGGCGAGCTTGTTTTCTCAATACTGGATGACCATATAGACAGATGGGAAGTAACATGGTGGTTAGATATTAGTTGTTAGTTGTTAGTTGTTAGTTGTTAGTTGTTAGTTGTTAGTTGCTAGTTGTTAGTTGCTAGTTGCTAGAAGAAAAAAGTTAAGAAGTTAAGAAACTAAGAAGTTATGGAGTTATAGAAATTTGTTCTTTGTTCTTTGAATTTTGAATTCTGAATTTTACTTATTGTCTATTTGTTGCAAATACGACTGCAGAATAATGGTGGCGCTGATCTTATCCACGAGTTCCTTGTTGCGGCGGGCTTTCTGCTTCAGGCCAGCATCAATCATGGTTTGGAAGGCCATGCGCGAGGTGAAGCGTTCATCCACACGTACAATGGGCATCTCGGGGAATTCCTTCTGAAGATGTTTGACGAACGGTTCGATAAATCGTGCCGAATCGGAAGGTGTATTGTCCATATTACGCGGTTCTCCCACAACGATAAGATCCACTTTTTCTTTAGCAATATAGTCTTTCAGGAAGTCCATCACCTTCGACACATGCACTGTCTCCAGCGCATGGGCACAGATGCGCAACTCGTCGGTAACGGCGAGTCCGACTTTCTTTTGACCGTAATCTATCGCTAAAATCCTACCCATAAACGAGTTATATTTTCATTCTCTTCTCGATATCCTCCACATACGACTTCATCTTCTTATCGGTTTCCAGAAGGTTCTCGATGGTACGGCAGGCATGCAGCACGGTGGCATGGTCTCGGTGGCCGCAATGTTCGCCAATCGATGAGAGCGGAAGCTTGGTATGTTTACGAGCGAAATACATGCTCAACTGACGCGCTTGCGAGATCTCGCGCTTACGGCAAGTCGTATTAATCTGATCAATAGGTATTTTGAAATAATCGCAGATAATTTTCTGGATATACTCGATGGAAATATCCTTAGCCGTGCTCTTCACATATTTGTCAATCATCTCGCGGGCCAGATCGATAGTCACCTCGCGCTTGTTGAGCGAAACCTGAGCCAGGATAGCAATCATGGCGCCTTCCATCTCACGGATGTTGGAGGTCACACGCAAAGCGATATCTTCAATCACCTCTTGCGGGAACTCGATACCTTGGTTGTCCAATTTCTTACGCAGGATAGCGATTCTCGTTTCAAAATCAGGAACTTGCAAATCGGCAGTCAATCCCCATTTGAAACGGTTGAGCAAGCGAGGTTCGAAACCGGTCAAGTCAACGGGAGACTTATCAGAGGTGAGGATAATTTGTTTTCCTTTGGTATAGAGATGGTTAAAGATATGGAAGAAGACTTCCTGCGTTCTTTCCTTATTGCCGGTTGCCAAGAATTGGATATCGTCAACAATCAGCACATCCACATTCTGGTAGAAAAAGACAAAGTCATTTATGTTATTGTTTTTTACCGACTCAATATATTGTTGCACAAACAAATCCGAGCTAATATAAACAACCACTTTATCAGGGAAGTTCACTTTGGTTTGCAAACCGATGGCGTTGGCCAAGTGGGTTTTGCCGAGGCCTACATCCGAATAGATAAAGAGCGGGTTGAAGGCGGTGCCACTGCCTGGAGCTTTTGAGATAGCCCAGCCGGCAGCACGTGCCAATCGGTTGCAGTCACCCTCCACATAATTGTCGAAGGTCAACGAATCGTTCAGGTTTGAAGGGATGGAGCGTTTGCGAATACCTGGTACATAACGCGGGTCGGGCAATTGCTCAACGGGACGGTTATACACATCTATAGCAGGGCGAGCCATCTGGTTTTCAACAGCAGGCTTATTGTGCGACGGCAGGTTGATGGTCTTCGGATTAGAAGAGTTCATACCTTGCAACATGACCACTCTGTATTCCAATTTGCCATTGGCGCCCAATTCCTTACGGATCACACGCTTCAGCAAATTGACATAGTTATTCTCCAACACATCGTAATAAGTATGACTTGGCACTTGTAAAACCAAAGTGCCGTCTTTCTTAAGTCCTGCGGGAACTATTGGCTCAAACCATGTGGTAAAAGCATTAGCATCCACATTGTCTTTTATCACATCCAAACAGCGGCTCCATACTGCACGATAATCTAAAATAGCATTCTCCATCTCCATAACAAAGGATAATAATACAGTTGTATATAAATTTACTGACTGTCAATAACTTGAACAACAAATAGGTTTGACGTTTTGACATTGCAAAAATCAGTGAAAAAAAGTTAGAAAAAAAATTTTTTTTCTATTGATTTTCTAGAAAATTTGTACATAGTAAAACGGCAAAAATCAAAGATTAACAATATAACAACCTGTGTATCAATATCAATTTTTCACAAAACCGATTTCCAAGAAAATATTTTTTCAAGAACCACAAAATAAGATGCAAGATTTTTGATTGTTGAAAACTATGCAAAGATACACTATTTTTGAATGTACAAACGACAAAAATAACTGCACAATCACAAGACATCCTATTAAAAAAAACCAAAAATATAAATCACAATATTTTAACAGTTCTTTTTCAACAAATTAAGACCATCAAATAAAAACGACAAACAAAAAGGTGTTGATAACAACCACCAACACGCTGCTTATCAAGTATTTTCTCGTTCAGAATAAAAAAAACGCAAAAAAATCACAAAAAAGTACTTCAACATACATCATATTGAGTAATTTTATTTCTTAAATTTGCCGATAATTATCCTAATGGAAAAGTGCCTAATAATGTTAACTTTCTAAGAAAAACCTCGTAAAACACACGCGATATCAAAACAGAAAAAATCAAATCATTAATAACAAAATAACAATGAAAAAAATGAAATTCAAGTTTAACGCAAGATTAGGCGCACTGAAAAAGATAGCCTTAGCGGCTGTGGCTTTGTGTGCGTTTAACGTTAACCAGGCTTTCGGCCAATGGAACAACTGGTGCTACAAGGACTATGGATATAGTTCTAGCGACCAGACATTTACAGTACCTGCTGGCTGCGACGACCTCTACATTGAGGCCATCGGTGCTGGCGGCGGCGGTGGTAATGCAAGAAGTGCAAGTTCTACGAAAGCCCGTGTTGGTACTGGCGGCGGTGGTGGCGGTTATGCCCGCAAACACATCTCCACTCCTACCGAATCAGCTACCTACACCATTAAGATTGGCAAGGGTGGCTCTGCTGCATCTGCCGGCGGAAATACAACTGTTACAGGAACTGGTTGTAACATTTCGGCCAATGGTGGTGGCGCAGGTGCTTCCAACCAAAGAGACTCCAGAACAGTAGGTGCTGGTGGAACTGCTACTGTTGCTGATATCAACACCGCAAATGGCGACGCGGCTTATACTGGTGGCCGTGGAGGTTACTCATGCGACAATAGATTAACTGACGGTGGATTAGTCCACGACTTAGTTGGTTCTGGTGCTGGTGGCGGTGCCGCAGGCGGTAATGGTAACGGTGGTTACGACGACCAACCCATTGATCAAGGTATCACCGACTACGCAAAAAGAACCCAAGGTGCTGGCGGTGGCGGTGATGCCAACGGCTTTAGCGGCAACTGGCTCAAAGGCGGCAATGGTGGTGAAGGTATGTTCCGCGATTCTGGTTGGGGCAATGGCGACCCAGGCAAAAATTACGGCGGCGGCGGCGGCGGTGCCAGAGACCACAATGAGACTGACCGTTCTGGTGGTGCTGGTGCAAACGGCGTTGTACGTGTATGGTTCCACATTACCAAACCCATCACTTTAACTGTTGACCCTGTGGCAGCTAACATTTGCCCTGGCGACAGCAAGGATATCACTTCTTCTTATGACAACACCTTAGGTACAGTAACCGCTTCATGGAGCAACAGCAAAACCACTTGGAATATCACCGAATCCCCTGCTTCTACTACGACCTATACCCTCACCTTAACAGACAAATTTACTTATGCTTCCGGTACCTGCCAGGTAACGAAAACGGCCTCTTCAACCATTACGGTACTAACCCCTGCTGTTACATTGAACGATATGACCAACAAAAACATCACGCCTGGCGGTAGCACAACTCTGACTGCCAGCGTTGCCACGAGTACAGGCGATGTTACTTACGAATGGTCTCCTTCAACTGGCCTAGACGCCACCACAGGAGCATCTGTAACAGCCCATCCGACATCAACGACTGAATACACAGTCACCGCAACAGCCACCGCAGGTACTTGCACCGCCACGGCATCCAAGAAGGTTACGGTGAATGTTGAAGCCGCTGGCGAAATTCCCACGGTTGACTGTCCTACTATCGACCCTGTAGATCCCAGCGATATACCTACTGCATACACATCCTATGCTGAGTTTACTTCTGCAGGCGGCACAGCCACTTGTACAGAAACCATCGATGAGAGTTCTTTCACGCTGGTTAATGAAGAAATCTCCGGAACAGAGCCTTGTGATTACACCATCACAAGAACTTACGGTGTTTCGAGCACTTTGGGTGATCAAGGTACTTGCAGCCAGATTATTACTGTAAAGGACAACACTCCTCCCACTGCGGTTACCACCAAAACATGGCCGCAAGATATTACTGGCAAGGATGAATGCTACGACGAAACAACGGCTAAAGGATACTTGATGAGTGCCGATGAGGCTTTGACATATTATACTGGTGCAACAACTTGTACTATTGAGGATGCCATCGTCAAATCAGATAACTGCGATTGGGAAGTTAAAAGAACATACACCATTACCGATTCTTGCGGTGTGGCTGTAAATCCCGCTCCAACCATGAGCGCTAAAGG
>JAEERB010000184.1 GCA_016285615.1 Bacteroidales bacterium | reverse complement strand
CATCCACGATGAACCTCGAGAAGGGGAAGCGCACCGTCCTGATCTTGGGGTGCCGTGTGCCATGAAACAGATAGTCGGTGTGCCAGTCCGTCAGGCGGAAGACCACCTCGTTGATGAAGCGTTCGTCGATGCTCCAGCCGCTCAGCCTGTCGTCGTACAAGCCTTCGACGGAGGCATGGGGCTCATTCAAAACAATCCTGTTGTAGTGCATAAGTTATCATTTTAGTTAATACCTAACTCACATCATTTCGACCACCGTGGCATAACTCGGGAGCTCGGTTGGTGTGCGTGTCGCACTCTTGATGTATGGAAATCGTGGCGCAAAGATACATTTTTTTGCAATAAGGGTGCCGGTTTTTGGTTCGCGCAACGAACCCATTGAACGAGAACTTTAGTCCTAGTCGTCATTGACTCGCTTCGCGTCGTCGAATCGGGGTTTTTCGGGCTCGATCCGGAATCTCCTGCACTACAGGTCACCTGTTGCTTTTGCCCCTTCCTCTTGATAGTATGCAAGCGAATAACCAAGGTTTTTTTCATACAAAAGCACAAAAACTCCCCCAAACACACGATGCCATCAGACTTATTCTGTTGTATTTCATTAGTTTTTATATCTAATTATTTTTGTTCTAAATAATAGAAATGCTATGTATGTATAATGAAAATCAATAATTTAACCTGTTGATAATTTTGTTGACAAATTAATTGAAGATTTTTGAGGCGGATGTCGGCAAATCATGGTATCTTTGCACCGTAACATTAGACATAAAATTATGTTGTTTATTACGATTAACCCATCATTACTAGACTTCATTCAAGACATGCTCATCGAGCCCATTGACGACTCGATGCCGGTCATTCTTGAACCCGTAGAGAGGGACTACCTAACCAATAGTTCCTTGTTCTATCTACATCAACCTGCAAGGTTCTGCCTTACACAAGTGAAACCTTCTACGAAACCGACGTTGCGGCCACGTCGCCGTTTGTTTACGCTTGCTCGCAGCAGCAACTCCAACGATGACGCAGTAAGTCATTAACGGAGTTCCATTCGGACTTTTCACCTTTTTTTTGACTTTTTGATGGTAGGTCCTCCATGTCATGTGTAGACATTAGTCGTACTTACGATGTATTACAGGCGCATTGGACATTTTGTCGTATGCAACGATGGGTTTCCTGGAGATTTGAGGAAATGCTTCGTGCTTGACGACGAAAAAGGCCATAATACCAGCGTTTCGTTCATCTTTTACGACATGTTTCCAAGCGTTGTGAACCGTTGAACCGTCTGAAGCCATCGAAAAGGTAGAAATACCAGACATTTTGTCGTGTGTCCAGACCAGTAAGTGCGTTTGGTGTACAATGGCGTTGTACGATGCGACGAAAAGTTCACGCGGTGAACCAACTTGTCGTATGACACAACGGAAAACCTTGGGCACTATGAACAGTGGTCATGCACAATGCAGAAAAGGTCTGGTTAGTCGAATGGAAAAACCAAGCATGTTGATGCGTCCCATCCATGCAGCAGAGTCGCGGCTGCTAGGATAACCACCATGCGATTGTGGCAAAAGCCGCAACAAATTATCATTATTTATTAACTTAAAGAAGGAGGTTCTATGAATCTATCTACTTTGAACTTGGTGCTGAATGCAAATCAGTACCACACAGGTCTCAACGAGATCTGCCACCATTTCAGGGACAACCGTTCCGATGAGTACTTGAACGGTCTGGTCGAAGAAGTGGAAAAAGCTCGCGAGATGCTTTTCGAGGCCATCAAGAAAGAGTTGGCCACTGAGGGCATCAAGCAGGAATCCTCGTTGCTGCGCGAGCGGCTGGCATCGGCCACGCACTACATCGACTCGTTCCAATACGAGCCTGATGCAGAGGTGAAAGCCAGTGCCAAGGCGCTCAAGCGACAGTTGAGGAAGTACGGCGTCTTCTACAAGATGGACGTGCACAGTCGCCTGACCGAGGTGCAGGCCATGCTGCGCGACTTGGAAACGCCCGAGATGAAGGCCCATGTGGCCAAGATTCCGGGACTGGAGTCGCGCATCAAGAACGTCCAGACCGCGATGGAAGCCTTGTTGCAGAAGTTGATTGCGGTGGAGAAGATGCGGGGCGAGGCCAAGCCTCAGAAGAGCAAGCTCGAACTGAAGCGCGAGGCTGGCGCCAAACTGGAGAGGTTGTTGGTCTATCTCGACCACATGGCCTACAAGGAACCTGACACCTACGGCAAGGAGTACGGTTTTGTGGTTGGACTCATCGACAACCTCAACAAGACCTACAAGCGCAAGGTCAGGAAACGTTTGGGAACCCTCGAAGAGGATGAGTGGGACGACGACTTCGAAGAGGAGGAGTCGACCGAGAGTCCCGACGAGCATCCCGAAAGCGCTGACTCTCCCAAGAGTGGCGCGATGCCCGAGGCAGTAGCTTGATTTCGGTCACTGCTGCCGATTGCCTCCCCATGAGTTGAAAGACTGGTGGGGAGGATTTTTTATGGCTTTTTCTTTCAAATTGATATTTTTCTTTATTTTTGCCTCTGCTTTGATCCACCTTCGGTGGTTTTAAGCAGAACATATTGACAAAGGCGTTTTCTGGACGCTTTGGTTTTGACGGTGTAAGAACTTCGCAACTTCGAACTGATTGTCAAAAACAAAGCAGCGAGAACGCCCCATGGAATGTTTATATCTCAGCATATAATCATTCGGCGTGGGGTTTTCAGCGTTGCTCGTTTCGACAATCATGGCAACGCGAAGGCCTTTACACCGTGGAACGAGTGACAGAACTGGCTCCACGTCTTTTTTTTCTGATTTTTATGGTTAGGGAGCCGACCGCTTTGGTGATCGAGATACCATCACAGACATGTTCAAAATAGTCTGGGATAAAGATACAGGCGGCGTTTTGTTGCAATCATTGGTGACTAGAGAGACACTCGGCGTGTCTCCTCGCCCAGTATTTTTTGAGGAGTTGGATTTGTTGGGACTTGATAAGTTGGGTTGGAAATATCCTCGTTGTCAGGAACCGTTGATGTGGGCGTGCAACAAACAATATTTCTATCGTGGGCAGTTGGTGTTTGAGGCCAAAGGTGCCAACATTTACGATGCTGCCACCGTGGTGTTTGTTGAAGGAGTGGAACCAATATCGTTGAAGCCAGTGAACATGAGGAAGATGTTGGAGAAGAACCGCGAAGCGATGTTCTTGCTGGAGAGTGAAGCGATTGAGTTTATACGTGATACATACGATACCTACACTCGCGCAAGCCGAGCGGTAGAGGACAATGTGATTGACTTTGAGGAATTGGCTGCACGACAGCAGAAGAAGACCAAGCAGAAGATGGCTGTGGTGAAGGAAGATTGCGACAGTTTCGACATCATGCCTGCTGACGAAGCCGAGTTGAAAGGCAAGAAGGTGTTGCACACCACCAAGGTTGACATCTTCTTAGCCTCATTCAGTGGTGGAAAAGATTCTCAGGTAGTATTAGACCTCTGCACAAGAGCGTTGCCACCGAATGCTTTCCAAGTCATCTACAGCGATACAGGCTATGAGCTGCCCTCGTCGCTGGAACTCTATGAACAAGTAAAAGAGCATTACGGCAAACTCTATCCCGAATTGAAGTTCAGCACTGCCCGCAACCACGAGAAAGTGCTGACCTATTGGGACAAAATTGGCACTCCGAGCGACAAGCATCGTTGGTGCTGCTCTGTGATGAAGACGGCTCCGCTTTATAGAATGCTTAAAATACCTGGAACCAATCGTCAAGCGAAAGTGCTGACATTCGAAGGAGTGCGAGCAGAAGAAAGTACAAGACGTGCAGATTATACAAGAATTGGCCGTGGTGTAAAACACTCAAACACCATCAATGCAAGACCAATTCTTAGATGGACACAAACCGATGTATTCTTATATTTGGAAAAGTATAATCTTCCAATAAATCCTGCATATCGTGAAGGGATGACACGTGTGGGTTGTTTGATATGCCCATTCGGCTCAGAATGGAATGAAATGATTGCTCGAAAAAAATATAAGGACAGTCTCATTCCTTTTGAGGAAAAACTGCGAATCTTCTCCGTCAGTGCTGGAGTAAAAGACATCGACAATTATATTGCTGAAGGAGGTTGGAAAAGAAGAGGTGGTGGAAATTATATTCAGAAGGAGTCTTTCGTTGATTTTGTATCTTTATCCCCAAACTTCACCGCGAACATTGTAAACCCTAAATTACCAATAACTACATTTCTAACGACTATTGGTAGTTTCTCTATTACCCAGAACGGCAACAATGCTAATGGAGAAATAAACGTAGAAGGCAATATATATCCCTTTAAGATTGAGAGCAAAGATAAATCGATTTTATTTGAAGTTGACAATCTGCTGAATACCGAAACAATAACCTATCTCAAAAGAGCTCTATAAAAAGCG
>JAEERB010000183.1 GCA_016285615.1 Bacteroidales bacterium | reverse complement strand
TTTTCACCAAGTCGTTGTAGGCGGTGTTCATGATGGCCGTCGAGATGGTGTAGTCCTTGTTGACCTGTCGGACCGAATCGGCCAAGGAATGGGCGAACAGCCAGTCGTAGGTCTGCTCGAGATAGAATATACGTGCCAACTTGGAGTGGGCTTCGCCCCTCAGTTTGTCGAACAGCAAGAGACTTGTGTCGCCGCATTGTATCATCTCGTCCACCACCTTTTGCGAGCAATACAAGGGAACGTCCTTGTCGGCAGTGCCATGGATGATCCAAAGTGGCACTTCATTCAGACCACACAGTCCTTTGATGGATGCACCGCCACATAAAGCCATGGCCGCAGCCACCGTTTCGGGATAGGATGCCGTGTAATTGATGGTGCCATAACCGCCCAAACTCATTCCCAACACATAGACCCGGTTAGTGTCGATGGCGCAATGTGTCTTCACCCAGTCGTATACTTCGTGCACTTTGTCAGGATTCCAGGTGTTTTGCGTTTGGGGTGCTACGATCACTGCATCGATGTTGCGGCCTCTTTCGATGGCGTCGATACAGCCATAGCGTCTCACATTGGCCAGGTTCTTTCCGCACAAGCTCCTGCCATGCAAGAACATGACGAGAGGCTTTTCGGGAACGGTATCATTGTAATCATCAGGCAGATAGAGCCAAAAGTCGTAGCCGTTCGGGATGGAGTCGCGGCAAGCAATCAACTGCGCAAATGAGACCGTTGGCAATGCGAGAACCAACATACTCAATATGATAATAATTCTTTTCATAGGCTATTGTAACGATAACTTGTAGATTTTATTTCCTCGTGAGCCAATAATTATTTTGTTGTCGACAACAATGGGCGACGCCTCGAAATTGGTTCCAATCTTTGCCGTAGCAACGATTTCGCCTGTTTTCCCTTTAATGAGATAGACATTGCCTAACACGTCGCCGAAAAAGACAAACATCTCATTCCGGTCGTTATAGAAAGCTACTGGCGATGACCAGCAATAACAATTCAGATTGATTCTGTACAGCTCGCTGCCGTCATTTTTGTCAAATGCCACGAAAATGTCTGGCGATTGCGCCGTATGCAGACAGAACGCGCTGAAAATCAAGCCTTCGCAGTCGCCTCCACCCATTAATGGTGTGACATACATACCGCCATCGCTGGTGTTGTCGCCGAAATGAAGCTTGCGGCAAGGGATGGTGTCTTCCCACACCAATTCACCCGTCAAGCCATTAAGTTTCACAAAATAACAAAAACCTGCATTACCCTGATGGTCCACCTCGCATCCCGTGTAGACGTAAGGTATGCCGTCTTCCTCTTCCACAATCGGCGAGGCATCGGTGTCGTCGTGGTTCCAATAATGCCATACTGGACGCAGCGTGTTTAGGTTGATACACAATATGTTGCCTGCATTGTCGCCAATGTAGCCATAGTTTCGGCACACGGCCATCGACGACTCCATGCCAGGTGATTTCTTGGCAGTTGTGGTAGAATAGCGCATAGTGGATTGGAGCGTGTAGCCTCCATCGCCGACGTAGTATTTGTATATGGTGCCATTCTCGGCTGGACGAAACAAGAAACCGCCCGCTTCCACTGGAGACGAGTCGTAACCGCCCCAACCGCGCCAAGCCTTTGGGTCGATTCCAAAGGTGTTGATCATCTTATGCGAGAATAGGTCAAATACCTGGGTGCCAAACGTCGCTTCCTTTTTGGCGCCATGGCCGATGTAGACATGTCCGTTCAAATCTGTATTGAGGGCTGGCGTGCCTTTCAGCACATTGCCTACATTATGGCATTCCCTGCTTTTTTCACCAGTCTCAAAATCAATGAAATACACATCGCCACAAAGGGAAGCGAGTATAATCTCCTGATTGTGAAGGTTGCGGCATGCAGGATTCGCCTTGAATTGTTCAATGATACTGTCCGGCCAATTCACATATAACGCTTGGCCAGTCCAACCCGATCCACCTTCGAACACGCCAACTGAAGTCTTGAAGCCGTCGGTCCTCGTCGTAAACACCCAGTCCACCTTAAATTGGATAGAGTCATCGGTCAAATGACCAGAGAAATTGGGGATTCGGGAAGATGAGCCTCTGAAAGTGAAGATGCCTGGCTTGTTTTTGTAGGCATCCTCAATGCTGGATAGTGTCGAGGGCAAAGTCTTGTCTATCGTATCGATTTGCACTAGGAGCTTCGCTGCAGAGGCAAATACAGTATCAGGGAAAGGCTCAACGACGGACACTTCGGGAATGGTGTCGACGAGTTCAGGTTCGGGTGTTGGCTCCTCTATAGGTCGCTTTTGTTGGTCCACGCATGAAAAGAACAACAAAACTGGCAATAAGTATAGCAGGATTCGTTTCATTTTTTAATCTGGGAAAAGAAGCGGCAAAAGTAAGAAGAATTTTTGTAATTTTGCGTCTTTAAGAATAGGAAGGTCTGATGTTTAAAAAAATCCTCGGTACAGGTGCGGCAAGAGCGGTCAATGTGCTGACGCAGTTGGCCACCCTCATTATGGGTACTAAGTGTCTTGGTGCCGCGGAATGGGGCAAGGCTTTCATTGCCCAGACCGACATCACCTTCTTATTAATAGGCATCGAGTTGATAGCTGGAAGTGGTTTGGTCTACTTCGCACCACGAAAGAAGCTTGCCACGTTGATGAAGATCTCATACGGTTGGATTGTCATCGTAATGCTGGCTTATCTAATGTTATTTAGCATTTTGCATTTGTTCCCCAGCTTTTACCACACCATCGTCCCCGAGGGCTATGCATGGCTCGTTCTGCTAATGACCTTCATCTATAGCCTGCACGAATTCAACCTCAACCATTACCTCGGGAAGGAAAAAGTGGCTACCTACAACTGGCTGTTTCTCATACAGATACTCACCCAAGTTTCAATGATGGCCGTCTTGATTTTCGGCCTGAACATCAGGACTGCGAAAGCATTGCTCTATTCGCAACTGTCCGGTTATAGCCTGGCCACCCTTGTCGGATGGATCTTGCTCTTCCCCACCCTGCGTAAGGAAGGCCGAGAACCGCTGAAAAGCAGTTTCAAGGAACTGTTCCATTACGGGGCTTTCATGCAGCTTTCCACCTTAGTCAGCACGCTCAACAAACGTTTGAGCCTTTACCTGTTGAACACCCACTGCGACGAGAGGTCCATCGGCGTCTATGCCTCTGGAACTCAAGTCACAGAAGGTGTGAATATCGTAAGCCAAAGCATAGGACTGGTTGAGTTTTCCGCTTTGAGCAATACAGAAAACAAGCAACGTGTTTCGCAACTTACCTTGCGTTTCATGAAACTCTCCGTCTTACTGACTTTGTTTGCCATGTTGGTGATCTGTTTGCTGCCATCAGCTTTTTTCGCATGGCTGTTTTCCGGTGAGTTTGCCGACATTCGTCCGGTCATCCTGCTGATGGCTCCAGGTATCGTGTTTTTCTCTGCCCATACCGTTTTGGCCAACTATTTCTCTGGCACTGGCAAGCCAAAATACAATCTCTACGCATCACTTATTGGCCTCAGTGTCACGATGATATCAGCGTTTATTTTAATTCCTACTTTAGGTATCCAAGGCGCGGCTATCACCACCACGCTGACTTACACGGCATTGTTTGTATATCAATGGATTGTGTTCCACAAACAAACAGGAAGCCGATTGGTGCAGCTGATTCCCAATAAAGAAGATTGGGGATGGGTGAAAACCACAATGAAGAGTTTATTCTGACGATATTTTTTGTAAATTTGCGCCCAAATCATAGTTTATGAGCGAAATCAACGAAGACGACATCTTCACGCAAGATAGCGACCCTATTCCTACCACTGAAAACTATAACGACGACAGCATTGTCCACCTTGAGGACATGGAGCACATCCGTCGCCGCCCGGGTATGTATATCGGCAAACTCGGCGACGGCGCCTCACAGGACGACGGCATCTATGTGCTGATCAAAGAGGTGATCGACAACTCCATCGACGAGTTCACCTCTGGCTTCGGCAAGAAAATCGAGGTGACGGTCGACAAGGCCGCCAAGAAAGTCAGCATACGTGACTACGGCCGTGGCATCCCTCTGGGCAAGTTGGCCGAGGCCGTATCAAAGCTCAACACGGGCGCCAAATACGACAGTAAGGTATTCCAAAAGTCGGTCGGCTTGAACGGCGTAGGTACCAAAGCCGTCAACGCGCTTTCATCTTATTTCAGGGTACAGTCTATCCGAGAAGGCAAGACGAGGATTGTTGAGTTTGCACAGGGAAAGTTGATTAATGATTCGGGGATCATAGAGGTCGGCCCTTCGACAGGCTCAGGGGCCTTAGATACTGGAACTTTAACAGAGTTCATCCCGGATTCTGCTCTTTTCGGTAACTTTCACTATGTGGATGAATACATCGAGAAGCGCGTGTGGAACTATGCCTACCTCAATCGTG
>JAEERB010000182.1 GCA_016285615.1 Bacteroidales bacterium | reverse complement strand
AATGGCGGCGACATCAAGGTTAACAAGAAAACCTACCTCTACCTGAAAGCTTTAGAAGACGCCAACTCCGAACAGAAAAAGATTCTCGACCACTATTTCTCGTCCACCGATTTTGACTTTGACGAAAAGTACAACGCTATCAAGAAAGTGTATGAAGAGTTGGCTATACGCCAAAAGACCGAGCAGGCCATTGAAGCCTATGTGCAGAAAGGCCTCAACGCACTGCAATCGATGGATGTTGACGCACAACGCAAAACCGAGCTTTCGACCTTAATCACCGACATGAGCAATCGCAATAAATAAGTAATGTACAACAACTTGCAGAATCGGAAATACATAGTCATTGGCGCGATGGCCATCATCATGTTCATCCTGCTATGCCGACTGTTTTATCTGCAGTTGATTGAAAGTTCTTATAAGGATGCTGCCGACAACAACGCCTTGCGCTACATCACCGAGCATCCCGACCGTGGCCTCATCTTCGATCGCAACGATTCGCTAATGGTCTATAACGAAGCCGCTTACGACCTGATGGTTGTGCCTAACGAGTTGCGCGAATTTGACACCATAGACCTCTGCAAAACCCTTGAGATAGACAAGGAGACGCTCATCAAGAGGTTAGAAAAAGCCAAGAACTACTCCCCGATGATACCCTCCATCTTTGAGCAACAGATGTCGAAGGAGGCTTGCGGTTCCTTGCAGGAGAAACTGTTCAAATTTCCAGGCTTCTTCGTACAAAACCGAACCCTACGCTCCTATCCCGCACCCATTGCCGCCCACATTTTAGGCTACATTGGCGAGGTGAACAGTAACACGATTGAAGAAGAACCCTACTACCAGATGGGCGATTACATCGGCATTAGCGGTATCGAGAAAGCCTACGAGGAAGAATTGCGTGGTGTAAAAGGACGCCGTATCGTGCTGGTGGATGTGCACAACCGCGAAAAAGGAAGCTACAAGAATGGCAAAGAGGATGTCAAGGCACAACCTGGCAAAGACCTGTGGTGCACCCTCGACATGGACTTGCAGAAATATGGTGAGAAACTAATGGAAGGCAAAAGAGGCAGTATCGTTGCCATCGAGCCCTCCACAGGCGAAATCCTGTGCATTGTCTCCAGTCCTAGCTACGACCCCAACCTGCTGGTAGGTAAAGACCGCAGCAAGAACTATGGCAAGTTGTCGCGCGATTCCGTCAAGAAGCCACTATTCAACCGCGCCTTGATGGCCGCCTACCCACCCGGCTCCACTTTCAAGCTGGCTAACGGCTTAATTGCCTTACAAGAAGGTATCATCAACACCTCGACATCCTACTACTGCGGCGGTGGCTACAACATCGGCAACCACACCATCGGCTGCCACCATGGCGGTGCCACCAACATCGTGGCCGCCGTGCAACATTCATGCAACACATTCTTCTGTAAAGCCTTCTATAACATTGTCTCTAACAAAAAGAAATACAAAACGATACAGGAAGGCTACACGGCTTGGCGCAACTACATCAACGGCCTGGGCTTCGGACAGAAGTTCAACACCGACTTGCCCTACGAGCTGGCGGGATCCATTCCCACCGCCGACTACTTCGACCGCAAATACAGCGGCCACTGGAACGGCAACTCCATCGTCTCCATGGGTATCGGTCAGGGAGAAGCGGGCACCACACCTTTGCAGATGGCCAACCTACTGTGTATCATCGCCAACCACGGCTACTACATCAAACCGCACATTGTCAAGGCCATCGGCAGCAAAGACAATCCCAACGACCAGTTCTCTGAACGCATCAACAGCGGTATCGACGCTAAGCACTTTATCCCCATCATCAAGGGTATGGAATTGGTTATGACACAGGGCACGGCGCGTCTGTCGAATGTGCCGGGACTGAAGATTGCCGGCAAGACCGGTACCGCACAGAACCCTCACGGCCGCGACCACTCAGTATTTGCGTGCTTCGCTCCCAGCGACAAGCCACAAATTGCTGTGTTTGTGTTAGTTGAAAATGGAGGCTGGGGAGGCGTTGTGGCAGCTCCCATCGCTACGCTGATGCTGGAGCATTACCTCAAAGGTGAGACCTCGCGTCCCGATGTGGAAAAGAACATTTTAACCATGAAATTCTACTAACATGTACACGGACCCACGACAGCGAATATCGAGAGGATTTGACGTGCGCCTCATTGCCGTCTACCTGGCACTGATTATCATCGGTTGGCTGGCGGTATTCTCCTCGTCGTACGATCCCCACGCTGCCACCGGCTTTTTCGACTTCAGTAAGCCCTACTGCAAACAGCTCATCTGGATGGGCGCCTCCATCTTGCTGGCCGTCGTACTATTACTCATCGAAAGTCGTATATATCAATACTTTGCCTATCATATATATGTCGTCTGCATACTGATTATGGTGGCGGTACTCTTTGTCGGCACCGAGATTTCCGGTGCCAAAGCGTGGATTAAAATCGGCAGTTTCAGCATACAGCCCACCGAGTTTGCCAAGTGTGCCACGGCTTTAGCGTTAGCCAAGTTCTTGAACGAAGGCAAGACGGTTTCGGAGCGTAAGAACATCTGGTTCCTCGCCTCCATCTTCCTGATAGTGCCCATTGCCATCACCATCTTACAGCACGATGCCGGCTCGGCGTTGGTTTTCTTATCCTTCATCATCCTTTTCTACCGCGAAGGACTGAACCAAGACTTCATCATTGTCGCGTTATTTGCCGCCCTGCTGGCCGTTGTCACGCTTATGTTTAACGAAGTGTACAGTTTGGCACTGTTGCTCACCACCTATCTTGCCCTTTGGTTTTTCAACCGACGCAACAAAAAACGAATTATCCGCTACTCCATTCTGTTAGGTGTGGGCATTGCACTAATTTTCGCTGTCAACCTGGCATACGAACACATACTGGAACCTCATCAAAAACAGCGTATTGAGAGTCTTTTCGGCCGTACTTCCGACCCGTCAGGTATCGACTTCAACATCACCCAGTCGAAGATTGCCATCGGCTCGGGACGACTTTTCGGCAAAGGCATCGGCAACGGCACCCAGACCAAGTACAACTTCGTGCCCGAGCAGAGCACCGACTTTGTATTCTGCGGCATTGGCGAGGAGATGGGCTTTATGGGCAGCCTGATCATCTTCGGCCTCTTCGGCTACCTCATCTTCCGCATCATCACGCTATCGGAAAAACAGCGCAATCCCTTCGTCAAATACTACGGCTACGGCATCGCCTCGGTCATCTTCTTCCACTTTGTCGTCAACATCGGCATGACCATCGGCCTGGTGCCCGTCATCGGCATCCCGCTGCCGTTCATCAGCTACGGTGGCTCCTCGCTGCTCAGCTTTACCACCATGCTCTTTATTTTCATCAAATTGAACGAAAGTTAACGGCGGTATAAATTCCAGATTATTTTGTGATTGTGTCAAATAAATTGTTTAATTTTGTACACTAATTTTTCTGGATACAACTCATCTTTACAAGAAGGTACTCATGGGCGAAATTAAAATCATAGAAATCAAAAAAAGCGTCTTTGCAAATAACGAACAAGACGCTAACAATCTCCGTAAAGAGCTTAAAGCCAAAGGAATATACCTTCTTAATTTGATGTCGGCACCAGGCAGTGGCAAGACCACCACCCTCATCCAGACCATCAACCGCATCAAAGATAAGTTGAACGTGGCCGTGATGGAAGCGGACATCGATAGCGACGTAGATGCCATCAAAATCAAAGAAGCCACCGGAATTCCTTCCATACAACTTCATACGGGCGGCATGTGCCACCTCGATGCTGAGATGACCCGCCAAGGTCTTGACAATGTGACAACAGAAAATATTGACCTCATTATACTTGAGAATGTAGGCAACCTTGTCTGCCCCGCCGAATTTGACACCGGCAGTTGCGGCAATGCCATGATTCTTTCAGTTCCCGAAGGCGACGACAAGCCTCTCAAATATCCCTTGATGTTCTCGGTTTGCGATTTGGTAATCATCAACAAAACAGATGTTTTGCCCTATTTCGACTTTGACATGGAAAAGTGCAAAAAATACATCCTTCTACGCAACCCACGCGCCAAGGTAATTCCCATCAGCGCCAAAACTGGCGAAGGCGTTGACGATTTTGCCAACTGGCTCGTCAACGAAGTAAAGACTTGGAAATGTGAGAAATAGCTTCCAACTTCCCCAAGTCCATCATCCAAACTCAAAATCAATAACTTACAACCTAAATACATCATTATGCCTGAGATGTCCACTAAATTTGTCCCTAAACATAAAGGCGACAAGAACCCGAATCCCAAACTAATAAAATTTGTCCAAAAGGTTACCGACCGTATTCCTGGCAAATTAAAAATGACCAGCGACGCTCCCGAATACTGGGGCTTAGCGTGCATCTTCGAAGATGAGATGGATGCCGTAACCCGCGAAGCCTCCTTAGATCTGCTGCTGGA
>JAEERB010000024.1 GCA_016285615.1 Bacteroidales bacterium | reverse complement strand
ATCGCAGAACCACTCTAGAAAGTCGAGGGCTTCCCGCTCTGTGCCATTCTCGGTAATGTCGCCCGAATGGACCACCACATCAGCCTGTGGCAAATTTGTCAGCCGCCGATGATGACCGTGCGTGTCAGAGAGATGAAGAAGGGTCATTTTATTTCTTCAAATCAAAATTTACTATTCGGATACCTGATTTTTCTAATTGGGGAAAAGATTGTTTTATTCCCATTTTTTCAAATATCTGTTCATAGTGACAATCCCACTCTTCTTCTGTTTTCACCATCTTGTTTCCCCATGTAGTATCGTTAACAAAATTCAAAAAAACTAAAATGACATTTTTGTATTTTGTATTATCTGAACATAGTTCTAGCATTTTATCACTAAATGCTATCCTATTAGCTATTTGATAGTACTTTTCACACCACATTTTACTATGAGTTTCCCATTCAGATGGCTCAATAAATTTATTTGCTATACACTGAATGGAACTCTCTATCTGACGATTATTATTCTCATTTGTTCCTTTTTTTCTAGGACAAAATTCACCCTTATGAGATTTTGCTTCAAATAAAAATAATGTTTTTGTCTCTTTTCCTAATGCAATACCATCCCATTGGGGTTGTCGTGATGGCAAAAAATCTTTAAAAACTCCATTAGGGATACCTAATCTTTTACCTAATTCCGGATTATTTAATTGAAATTCTCTGTAACCCAGTTTTTTACATGGAGAAATCCATTCAAGGGTATCACCTAACAATCTATTTAATTGTTGATGATTTTTAGTTGAAGCTATATTTTGCATTTGCATTTTACTACCCTTTCGAGCTGGTCCAATTGAAGTGTTGCTCATGTTTCAATATTTAATTGGTTTATAATAATATGGTTCCCTTTCTTATAATGCAAGTCAAAGATGAGAAAAACATTAATACAGCAGCAGTTTTTACCCGATGATTTCGCTCAGTGCCTTCCATTTTGCGATTTCAGCATTGCGAAACTTCTCATCAATCAAAAACCTCGTCAATATTCAGATTACCAATGGATTCAAGAATCTTGATATGATTGTTTATGTACTTTGGAGTGATTGCATGGACATTAATTTTTACCGATCCATCTTCAAGGATCTTCGTCTTTGGTTCTACAAATAAATTCATAATATTTTGATTCTAAATAATTTAACAATTGTCTATTGTGTATTTTTTTCTTTATTCTTTTTCACCTTTTCTTGCTCAAATAAATTCCGCCAAAAGTTTGCTAAATAATAAAATAACGGATCCCTATCATTTTTTAGAGCATAAAGATCTTCTATATACTCTTCTCCCGTATGCTGATCCATCATCATATCTGCTTTGACTTTTATATCCAAATTATCCCATTCATCCCAAATAGGAAAAATTTCTGCAATTCTTCTTAATTCTTTGTAATTATGATAATACCTACCCCATGCATTTGGTTCAATACCTTTACAACACAAACATCCGGATGTTCCATGAAAAGAATCTAATATGAAACTTTTATTGTTACAAGTTATTTTAAATGCGTATATATAATTCTTAATCTGACTGATGGCCTCCTCGAAAACATCTTCATCAGTGGCTATTCCCAAATCAATCTTTTTTATAATTTTATAAAAATATGTAAATCAACTATTTTTAAATATTTTCTTCTGGTTAGAACATCGTCTGCATTTTTAACGCAAACAATGGGATGTAATATTATCATTTTTCCAACCAAAATATCTTTTCCAAAAATCATCAACATTAACACCTTTTTGCTTCGCACTACAAATCAAATCTTCCCAATAAACAAATTGCACAAACTTACTCTTATTCAAACATTTCTCCTCAAATTGCAAATATTGCTCTTCTAAGTTTTTACGATCCTTTGGACAAATAAATAAGACATACGATCTTATTTTACCAATATTACCAGCACTTAACGCATTTCTAAACAACTGATATTCATGATTTATAGCATCTGCAACATCTATGGATTTAAACAAGGGATTCTTTTCAATCCTCTCTTTATATAAAATCTCTCTCGCTTCTAATCTTTTGCTGTTGGTTTTTCGGGTAAACGCTTCCTCTATATATTTTATTTCGCACTTAACTTCAACATTTCCAGACCTACAATAAAAATCAAAATTGGTACCTTCCTTTTTATCAGGCTCATATTCAAATTCATATTTATCTATCTCTTCACTTAACTCATCACAATATTCCTTCAACACATCCTTTAATTTGCCTTCCTCAATTAAAAGTCTAAAGAAATTATAACACATGATCTGGGAAGAATTCAGATGGTGCGCATTAGGGTGTAATTTATAATTCTTCGGCCATTCACATTCTTTCACAATTGGTATCAAATTCTTATCTTTAATTATAGCCAATCTTTGTGATTTTGATGAGCCGTCAACTTTCAAAATATGCGGTTTATCTTTATCTCGCCACTTACCATAATAGGGCATCTCATTATAGTTTTCACCAAGATATTTTTGTACAATCTCTTTAAATTTTTTGTAACTCATTTCTTTCATAACTGTATTATTTTAAAATAACATTTCCGTTTCCACATCCTTATGAATGCATATAACTTCTTTAGCATTAACAATTTCGACAACTTTCTTTATCGTTGCTCTGTCTGCGTGGCCTGAGGTGTGGATATCTAACACATTAGAAAAAGGAGTGCCCCCAGAAAACATGTCGCGGAAGTCCGCATAGTTGGAATTGAGTTGTTCTTGCTCGGGAATCTGATAATAGCCGGGCCAAGTGGAATAGATGAACAGCACCTCGGAAGGATTGAGTCCTTCGCAGATATGATACGCCAATGAGGCATTATACGCGCCCGCCACCAACACAAAACCTTTCTTGCGCATTGAGGCTATCACCTTGGGACTGTTTCTCGAGACAAACTTGGGATGAAACTCAAACAAGCCTTTTGAAAGTTCAGCCTCACGGGTGAAAATCCGCATGGTACGCTTCATATATTCGCTGCAAATATACAAATCCTTTTTAACCTTTTGGGCAGCCGAGTTAATGGATGCCAATCGCTCAACATCTGTGGCAGAGGCTAATACAACTACATATCTGAACGCATCCATCACACATGCCATCTTGCGCGAAACCTCGCGTTCGTGCATACATTTCGCCTCATATCCCAGCAGCGTGCCCTCGGTAATCAAAATATCAATATCAGTAGCATAACGCTTGAGCGTGGGCACAAGTCCCTTGCCCATGTAGCCGTGCTCACGATAGTCGCCCATGTGCCAAATGCGTTGACCGCCGGCCTCTATGAGAAACATGTACGAATCGTAGATGGAGTGGCAATTGAAGAACGGCGTGATGCGTATGTCGCCCACACTCAGAGTTTTAGGAACTGCATGCGGCTTGGGACGCTCCCAAATATTGAAATTTTGCAATTTCCGAAGCAGTTCATCATCCTTCTCAATAATTTTAATCATCGCACTCTCCATCATGCTGTCGAAGGTATCAATTCCCTTTTCGGCACGTTTTCGTCTATTCTCCAAGTTCATCTTATGCCCCTCCCTGAGCACTTGATACTTCTCCATCAAAAGATCATAGCCGCCATGCCCGATATACTGCGGAATTTCGTCGGGCACATAACGGAACAGGCCCACATGATCCTCATGCGCATGGGTATAAAACACTGCTTCGTGCTGCTTGCGATTCTTTGCAAACAAGCCCTCCACCATCTCTTGGTCCTGCTCTGGAGTGGTCTTCTCACCTTGTCCCGGCAGATTTTGCCCCATGTCGATAAACACACGACTGGTGGCCGTGCTGATCTCAGTAATACAGCCGCCAATCTGTTCCAACCCACGATGAACCGTAATGTTCACCTTTTTCTCTTGTTTCTTCATAAATCTCTATTTTTAATTTTTCTTTCTATACAAATCCAACATAGATACGATGGCGCCTTTCACTTCATTTCTTAATGATACCGGCTCCAGCACCTCAACAGAGGAACCCCGCGACAATATTTCGCGCAGTAAATCAGGCGACTCACAAAGCCAATAGTCAAAGTCGGAATAGTCGGCGGTTGTATTGATTTCCTTTTGCGAATGATGAATAGGCAGCGCACGCAAATAGGGAACTCGTTCTTTATATGCCCGAAGCACCACCCTTTGCGGCTGCTTTTCTTCATTTACAAAGATGCCGACAGCATAATGATAATAATCGGCGGGCGAAAAATCTTCGGGGTATTTGAACTTAACACCCATATTGCTGACGTTGAGCATCCTATCCAAAGCCAGCGGACGAATCGCATTCAATTCTGATAACTTGCCCAACAAATACCAATGTTGGTTATAAACCTTCAAACAATAGGGCTGACAATGAAAGATTCTGGTTTCACTCTCTCCATGACGGCGGTACAGCACTTCCAGTTCGCTGCACTCCTTTAATGCCTCGATGATGGTTTCCAAATATTGTGTTCCGCCTGGTATCTCTTCCAACAAAACCTTGTCGCGCATGGCACGGGCATCACGTACTAATGTGCCAACATTGAACGAATTGAGCATCCAACGCTGCGCCGAATCGGCTTGCTCACTCGCCTTCTCATCTATGTAATAGACATAACCCGCAGCAGCATCACATGAAATGGTAATGTTAAACAAATCTTGAATAGCCGTCTTGTGCAAATGGAAAGTCCTCAATTTCAGCGGTTTGCCATCATTATTGAGAGATGAATTGTCCCATTTTTCGGCAATCTCTTTAAATGTAAGCCGTTTGCATCTTAACAAAGTGTTCAAAAGCCATAAATAGCGTTGGTAAGTGTCTGTAACCATTGTTTTTTGAATTTTGTGCAAAGATAAAAAGAAGGTATGCAAAAATAATGCATACCCCTTAAATTATATTGTAACAGTCAATATATCAGCACAATAAAATTTTACATCTGATTTGTCTCATGGAACAATTTTTCTCTATTTTTGCCATCCAATCACAGCAAAATGAACAGCCTCCAAAAGAAGAGAATCCAAAATCGCAAAAAGCGGATGAACATGTCAATAGAAGAACAGCAGAAGGCACAACTTCGCTTCGACATGGTTATTTTCATCATAGTGGCCATAGCTATGCTAGCAGCAGCGGTCGACTTCTTTGTCAAGGCTAACGGATTTTCGCTAAAAGGGAGTGTTTTACTGCTATTCATAGTAGTGTTTGCTGGGATTAGCTTCCGCTCAGAAATTCACCGATTAGCCCAACGGAAGGGATGGTCTACCCTAAGTACACTTACATTTGACCCCAAAGAGGAAAAAATGCGAGTGGAAACCCTGCTACGCGAAGAACGACTGAAGAATCCCATTGACAGCGACACGGTCATTTTGATTGAATCAGTGTCAGACTTGGAGCAACTGGATGGCATCCTTTTCAATTATGTCGATACCGAGTGTGACAATCTTTCTGAAAACCTTCCCCTCCTCTGGAAGCTATCCGAAAATCGCTACGCCATAACCTTCCCTTGCGGCATCAAACGCCAAAAATTCTATGAACTGATTGACACCATCTGGTCGCTCTACTCCCACTCGGTGAAAGCTTGGTGCAAGCCTGCTCTATTCAAGAAAAACGAAGGCGAATGGCTATATCTTCACATCAATGATAAAGATCTTTGGGACGCAACCTCCGATCAAGGCACCTCATGGGAAATATCTCCCGAAGATGCTATGCTTCACAATCCTCGAAACACATACAACTATCACGAATACCCAGAGATTGATTGGGATTCTGCCAAACAATTAGGATTGTATTACTAACGTTACAATATCTTCAGCGCGATGCTGGCGCAGGCTTCGGCGTCGGCTAAAGCGTGGTGGTGATTGGCCAGATGGTAACCACAGGCCTCCGACACGGTGTGCAACTGATGATTAGGGAGCTCCTTGCCAAAATAACGACGAGCCGCTTTGCAAGTGCAATAGAACTGATAATCAGGATAATCCATCTGATACATCCGGAACACCGCCTTCAGGCAACCTTCGTCATACATGCTGTTATGCGCCACTAACGGCAGCCCTTCAATCTTCGGGGCAATTTGGGCCCACACCTCAGGAAAAATCGGCGCCGTGTCGGTGTCGGCACGCGACAAACCATGCACTTTGCTACAATACCAGTGGTAGTAGTTTGGCTCAGGATGGATCAAACTGTAGAAACTATCGACAATGACGCCGCCGCGCACAACGACAACCCCCACACTACATACGCTGGTAGGCTTGGCATTGGCGGCTTCGAAATCAATGGCGGCAAAATCGGTCATTACTCAATTTTTCTTTTGAGGCTGCAAAAATAGGTTTTTTTCCATGTAAAAAATTCCTACCTTTGCAATACCTTTTCTATGAACATAAATTATTTCTAATTTTTCATTTTCAGATTTAGCCTTATGATAAAAAGAATTTTATTTTTACTTCTTGCTATCTGTTTGACATTCAGCGCAAACGCACAGCAAAAAAACGCTAAAACCAAAGGCGACGTTAGATATAAACTCTACCTCAACTACAACGGCCGCATGGTGCCCGACTTCTCCACGCTAGGCGAACCCAATGAAACCGGCACCACCGACTGCATCGACCTGGAAGGCCTCGATTGCGAAAACGGCGACCACTACGCCATGACTTTTGAGTACGACCTGAAGGTAAAAAAGGCCGACACCTACACTTTCCGCCTCTGCAGCGACGACGGCAGCAACCTTTACATTGATGGCAAAAAGCTGATTGACGACGACGGCGAACACGGCCCCGTCTTCAAGGTAGCCGACATCAAACTCGAAAAAGGCACTCATTTGGTGAGAGTGGATTACTTCGAATACCATAAGTCGCAATCGCTGACGCTCTATTACAAAAACTCCGCCATCCCCGACTTTATTCCCCTGGGTCTGAAATCGACCAATGCCCTGCCCAAATTCGTAGTGCCGCAAGCCAAGGAGACAGCTAAAAGGGTGAAGGCTTGGAAAGGCAACGACGAAGTGATCATCTTCCCCATCCTGACAGATGTACACACTTGCAACAGAACCACTTACAAACATATCGGTTATATGGTCGAAATGGACAAATATTTCGGTTACGACTTCATGGTCAACCTGGGCGACATCGGCCTCAATACCGAACCCGCCCACTCGTTGCAAAGTTTTGCCGACATGATTATCAACAACATACGCAATGAAATGGCTAAGTACAAAGGCGTGTTCCTCTTTGCCCCGGGCAACCACGAATACGATGGCGGCGGCGGTCGCCATATCACCTCGGGCGAACTCTCCGAGCTGTTCCAGAAACCCTCATTGCCCTACGCCAACGGCAACCTGCACCTCACCGATGGCAACTGCTGGTCGTACTACGATGTGCCCGGCAAGAACCTGCGCCTCATCACGCTCAACAGCCAGAACACCGAGACTATCGGCACCTACTACACTTACGGCATGGAACAACTCGAATGGCTTATCAAACTGCTGAACGCCACGCCTGCCGGCACCGACGTGCTCGTCTTCAGTCACTTCATGCCCAACGAAATCGGCAGATGGCCTGGCACGAAGAACAAAAACGACGCTTCGTGCAATGCACTGATGTCTGTTCTTTCGGCTTACGCCAACAAACAGAGCGGCAAGGAGGCCGGTCTGAAATGGGACTTCTCCAAAGCCAATGGGCGACTGCTGGGCCTCTTCACTGGCGACTCACACATCAACGCCCATGTGAAGGAAAACGGCGTCAACTACTTTATCTCGCAGGGCTACGGCCGTGCCGAGAACAAGATTCTGAAACCCGAACAGAAGCGCGCCTGGTTTAACTCACGCGAATCGCTCTGCTGCGATATCGTAGTCATCAAACCCGCCACCCGCGAAGTGCACACCTTCCGCGTGGGCGCCGGTGGAGCTGATATGGACTACATGTTCAAATATTAAGATATTAAGTTGTTAAGTTATTAAATATTTGTATTACAACCAAATAAAATAATAATGAGCGAAAAAAAAGAAATATTCCTTTGCACGCAATCCATGCGCTGGTATGGGCCCAACGACCCTGTTAAATTGTCGGACATCCGCCAAGCCGGAGCCACCGATGTGGTTTCAGCATTGCACCATATTCCCAACGGTGAGGTTTGGAGCATCGAAGAGATAAAGAAACGCCAAGAGATGGTCGCTGCCGCCGGACTGACCTGGAGCATTGTGGAAAGCGTGCCCGTGCACGAACATATCAAAACGCAAACGGGTGATTTTCAGAAATATATCGACAATTACAAGCAGAGCATACGCAACTTGGCAGCCTGCGGTATTCATGTCATCACTTACAACTTCATGCCCGTGCTCGACTGGACCCGCACCGACTTGTCGTACACCATGCCCGACGGCTCGAAGGCCCTGCGATTCTGCAAAGCCGACTTTGTGGCTTTCGACCTGTTCATTTTGAAGCGTCCTGGCGCCGAAGCCGACTATACCGACGCTGAGAAGGCCAAAGCCCAAAAGCACTTTGACGCGATGGATGACGCCGCTCGCCACCAACTCACCCGCAACATCATTGCTGGACTGCCCGGCTCAGAAGAGAGCTTCACCGTACAGCAATTCCAAGAAGCCCTCGACCGCTACAAAGACATTGATGCAGAGCAACTTCGCAAGAACCTCTGCTACTTCCTCAGCGAAGTGACGCCCGTGGCTGACGAAGTAGGCTCAATCATGGTCATCCACCCCGACGACCCGCCTTACTCCATTCTGGGCTTGCCGCGCATCCTCTCCACAGCCGAAGATTTCCGCAAAATCATTGCCGCCGTGCCCAACCGCTCCAACGGCCTCTGCCTCTGCACCGGCTCATTTGGTGTGCGCGCCGACAACGACCTGCCCGCCATGATGCGCGAGTTTGGCGAACGCGTAGGCTTTGTGCATCTGCGCAGCATCTATGTCGATGACGAAGGCAACTTCTACGAAGACAATCACTTGGAAGGTGTTGTGGACATGTACGAGATGATGAAAGCGCTGCTCGAAGTGGAACAAAAGTACCAAGTGTCCATTCCCGTACGCCCCGACCATGGTCATCAGATGTGCGACGACCTTGGCAAGAAAGTCAACCCCGGCTACTCGTGCGTGGGCCGTCTGCGCGGCCTGGCCGAACTGCGCGGCTTAGAGATGGGCATTGCCAAAACCATTTACGGAAAATACTAATTCTGAATAAGATGAGAAAAATTAACTACTGGCTACTCCGCCTCATAGGCATCAAAATCGACACAGTCAACATCCCGCCCGAAGCCAAAAAATGCGTGCTGCTGTTCGCCCCACACACCAGTCTGAGTGACTTTGTCGTGGGCCGCATGGCACTCAGCGCCATGGGCGTCAAGACCGTTTTTGTGATGAAAAAGGAAGTCTTCTGGTGGCCACTGAGTTCCATCCTGCGCGCCCTCGGCGGCATCCCCATCGACCGTGAGCATGCGCGTCGTTTTCCCGCCACAGCTGCTGAATTAATCAAGAATACCGATGAGATAGCCCTACTCATCTCGCCCGAAGGTACCCGCAAACTGAATCCCACCTGGAAAAAAGGATTCTACTTCATCGCCCAGATGGCCGAAGTGCCTATCACCCTCGGCTACCTCGACTACAAAACGCGCACTGGCGGCATTGGCGGTGTTTTCCATCCCACTGGCGACTACGAAAGCGACCTGAAAGAAATTGAGAAGTTCTACCGCGGGATGCGCGGACTGCACAAAGGCCAGTTCAACTTGGAATAGCCTACTTACAAGCATAAAAAAAGGGAATGAAAGATTCATTCCCTTTTTTGTTATATCGGATCTTGGTTACTCTCTTACTTTGAGAATGAAACCCGTACCGTGCACATTGCAGATTTCCACTTTGGGCTCGTGGCCGGGAAGGTATCTGTTGCGACGGCCGCCTTCAGGATTAATATACTGGCTGTCAACTTTTTCAATATTGATATACGAACGCAGTTTCGTCAAGAACACGTCCATACTGCGACCTACTGAATAATCTTCGTCGCCCCAAACTTCCTTGAGGATCACCTCGCGGTGCAACAGCTTGTTCTGATGCTCGCAGAGCAATCTGAGCAACTCGGCCTCCTTGCGGGTGAGAGTTCTGGTTTTCAGAGGATGAGAGAGCTGCATAGCGCTGTAATTGAACTCAAAATCGCCAAACTTGTAGATACGCTCCTCATACAAGTTCTTGGGTTCTTTCTTGCTCTTGGCAGTTCTTCTCAAAATAGCCTCGATACGGAGCTCCAACTCCTCGGTGCTGAACGGCTTGGTAATATAGTCGTCGCAACCCAACTTGAAGCCCTTGATGATGTCTTCCTTCTGATTCTTGGCAGTCAGGAAAATCACGGGAATATCGGGATCAATTTTTCTAACATCTTGCAACAAGGTGAAGCCATCCTTATCAGGCATCATAATATCAAAAATACAAATGTCGAATTGATTGCGGTTGAAGGCTTTAGCAGCAGCCTCGCCACCGTTGAAGTCTGTTACTTCATATTCCAACATTTCAAAATAGTCTCTCAAAACATATCTTAGTGTCTGACTGTCATCCACTAACATAATTCTACCTTTTGAATTTTTCATTGAGTTTTGTTTTAGTGATGATTAATACGATTTTTGCGATAAAAGTGCTCTATCTTAACATGTTTCCGTTATAAAACATCAATAGGCTCTTTTTTCTTTTATTTATCTGCAAAAATATAAAAAAACATAATATTTTCAATAAAAATAAGTGAAAAATAACACTTTTCTTGCAAATATGTGACAATTAACTACTTAAAATTAACTTTTCATTGAAATTCCTGTAAAAAAACTTTTGTATTTTTGCACTCTAAAATCAACTCATGTTATTCATTGCCAAAACTTTTGCTGGATTAGAAGCGCTTCTCAACGAGGAATTGCAGACATTGGGCGCCCAGAACTGCAAGTCGCTAAGTCGATCAGTTCAATTTGAGGGCGACTTTGCATTATTGTATAAAGTAAACTATTACAGTCGGTTAGCCTTGCGCGTACTGTGGCAGGTTGACACTTTCACCTTTGCCAACAACAACCAATTTTACGAACATATCTTCAACTTTCCTGCCGAGAAGTACCTCACCTCTGACGGCACCATGGCGGTCAGTGCCACATTGGCACAGAGCATCTTCGCCTCGCCATTATTCGCTTCCGTACTGACCAAGGACGCCATTTGCGACCGCATGCGCGATCGCTTTGGAGAACGACCTTCGGTGGACAAAGAGAACCCCGACGTGCAATTCCACCTGCACATCTTCAAAGACCGCGCCACCCTCTATCTCGACAGCTCAGGCGAATCGTTGCACAAGCGCGGCTATAAGGTGTCGCAGCACCCTGCCACCCTCAACGAAGTGACAGCCGCCGCCATGATTAAGCTGAGTGGATGGAAAATGGACTGCGACTTTATCGATGGCATGTGCGGTGGCGGCACCCTGCTGATTGAGGCTGCCATGGCGGCCCTAAACATACCCGCAGGCTTCTATCGACAACACTTCGGTTTCTTCACCTGGCGCAATTTCGACAAAGAGCTGTGGCAGAAAACCACCGATGCGGCCAGCATTTGCGAGGACGTGCCCATCGACTTCTACGGTTACGACATCTCGCCCCGCTTCTTGGGCATGGCACGCACCAATGTGGAACAGGCCGAACTGCAAGATTTCATTCACTTGAGCAAGCAGGACATGTTCGACAGCCACCCCAAGCGCAAACCGTCGTGCATCATCATCAATCCGCCCTATGGCGAGCGACTCGAAGTGGAAGAGATCAACGACTTCTACCAGCGTATCGGCGACACATGGAAAAGCAACTATGCGGGCTGTACCGCTTGCCTCATCAGTTCAAATGCAGAAGCCGTCAAACATGTCGGCCTTCATCCTTCCATACGGGCTGACCTGTTCAACGGCTCTCTAGCGTGCAAGTTCATGAAATATGAACTTTACAGCGGCTCGAAAAAAGCCTAGCTGTAAATCTCGTCAATCACATTGGCATACTGCTTGCAAACTACACCACGCTTAACTTTCAGCGTAGGAGTAAGAATGCCTGTAACCTGCGACCACTCATCAGCGATGAGTCGATATTTTTTGATTTTCTCTGTATCACCGAAGAATGCATTGTATTTGTCCATCTCACGAGCAAATCGTTTCTGGATATCTTCATTCTTCACCATGTCAGCAGGATTGGTATATTTGATACCATGACCGGCGCACCACAGTTTCAAGAAGGCAAAATCGGGAGAAACCAATGCGGCGGCGAATTTCTGGTTCTCGCCCACCACGACGATATTGTCAATAAATGGTGATTCAACAAACTTTGATTCAATAACTTGCGGATTAATATACTTGCCGAAGGAAGTCTTAAAAATGTTCTTCTTTCTACCTGTCAGCACCAGTTGGCCACGCTCGGTAAAGCGTCCAAGGTCGCCCGTATGGAACCAGCCGTCCTCGTCAATCACTTCGCGGGTCAGTTCTTCATCTTTATAATAGCCCATCATCACATTGTGACCGCGGCAGATCACCTCATCATCATCAGAGATTTTCACCTCCACGCCTGGCAGCGGGAATCCCACCGTGCCCACCTCACGTCCGTACTTGTCGCGGCAGCTGACAGCCACCACAGGCGAGGTTTCGGTCAGGCCATAGCCCTCGAACACGGGCATGCCAATAGCTGAGAAGAAGGCGTTGATACGCGACTGTATGCTGGCAGCTCCGGAAACGATAATGTCGAAATTGCCACCAATCTGTTGACGTATCTTCTTGTAAACAAGCTTATCAGCAATGCTAAGACGGAAATTATACCACCATGTGCGGTCGCTCGGCTCGATGCGATACTCTTGAGCCAGGTTGACGGCCCACAAGAAGATCTTGCGCGGCAGCGGCTTCATCGTCTTGTTGGAGTTGTAAATCTTGTCGAAAATCTTCTCCAGCACGCGCGGTACCGTGGACATCATCGTAGGACACACCTCCTTGAGGTTCTCGGCAATGGTTCCCAAATTCTGCGCATAGTAAACCGACATGCCCAGATATTGGTACAAGAAGACCAGCATACGCTCGTAGGCGTGGCACAAAGGCAGGAAGCTGAAAGCCTTCTTCGACCATTTGGCAGGCGTCTGACGCAAGTTGTACAACTGCGACATAATATTGAGGTGCGAAAGCATAACGCCCTTGGGGGTGCCAGTGGTACCCGAAGTGTACATGATGGTGGAGCACTGCTCGGGTTTCACGGCGTCGCGACGACGTTGCAGTTCCTCGGGATCTTGATTCTGCTCGCCCATCTCAATCAACTGGGCCAAGAAGGGGAAACGACCGCGGTCGATGAAGGTGTAAACATGTTGCAACGTGGGCGTGTCGGGCAGGATGGCGTCGATCTTGTTCATCACCTCGACACCTTCCACGATGGCTATCTTGGCTTCGCAATGACCTAATATATAGCGGTAATCGTTCTCACTGATAGTGGGATAAACCGGCACCGTGATGGCACCAATCTGCATGATAGCCATATCGAGCATGTTCCACTCAGGACGGTTGGTGGCAATGATGCTCACCTTGTCGCCTGGTTCGATGCCCAACTTCATGAAGGCGTAGCTTAAATTATCAGTAATTTTCTGATACTCTTGAACAGTGAATTTGTCCCATTTACCGTCTCTCTTGATAGCTAAAGCTGTGTTCTGTTCCGGATAATTCTTCCCATAATTGAGCAGAATGTCGAAAAGTCGTGTGCTTTCCACTATTTTCTCAAACGAATTTTGTTCAAACTTAATTTTCATTTCAAGTAAATAATTTAAGGTTAATAGTTCGTTTTTTAGTTAACAACTGTTAAAAAGCGGTGCAAAAGAACGGCTTTTTTCAATGAGCCCATTTTTAAAGGGACACGACACGCTGAAAATATACTAAAATCGGGATAGAGGGACGAAAAATAAAATAGAGGGGTGAAATTTTAATTTTTTGTCGTTTACATATTTTTCTTATCTTTGCCAAAATTTCACCCCAGAGATGAATAAAACCGCCATACCAGCATATTTGATCAAAGGAAGGAATATCGTTCAATTTCTGATATTTGTCGCACTTTTCTCCCTTTTGTTCGTCAATATTTACACCCCTTTCGGAAAAAATTCGTGGATAGGTTCCATTGACGACAAGAACATGCGCCTGCTTTACTCTTCCATCATTGTTCTTTTTAGCGCATCCATTTTGGCTATTAGTCGGTGGATTATGTATATAGTAGGTCACCGCTATCCGTTAACCCTTACACACTTTTTTGTTTGGTTGGGAGGAGAATTGCTGCTCATAGCCGCCTGCTACAGTGTTTTTGCCAAATTTGTCATGCACGACACGCGTTATTTTCTGGACATCTGGCCCCGTTCCATCGGCTTGATGCTACTTATTGTGTCGATACCATACGTGATCTCTTACCTCTATTTCTCTCTGCAAGATAAAAATAACATTATCAGCCAGTTGCTCAACAAGAACAACGCTGACGCCGACCTTCATCCCGAGCAAGAAAGCGAACCTAACGCCATCAATTTCACTGATGAAAAAGGCACCCTGCGGCTATCGGTTCGACCAGATCGTCTTTTCTATATCGAATCAGCAGACAATTACTTGAATATCTACTACTTAAATAAAGACAAGCCCATGAGGTTCATGCTACGCAACACCTTAAAAAATATGGAACCGATGTTGGAAGAACACTATATGGTGCGATGTCATCGTTCTTATATAGTAAATATATGTAAGGTGAAAATTTTGCGTAAGGAGAAAGATGGGCTCTTCTTAGAACTTGACCAAGAAGGAATTCCGGATATTCCCGTTTCAAAAACATACGCAGAAAGAATCATCCAGATTTTCTCAAATTAAGATTTTTTAAAACTATTTACGATGATAAACTACGACTCTTCCAAATTCTTCCTCATTGCAGGTCCCTGCGTGGTGGAAAACAGAAACATCACAATGGAGACAGCACGTGTGATAAAACAGGTGTGCGAAGAATTGGACATTCCATTTTATTTCAAGGCTTCGTATAGGAAAGCCAACCGCTCGTCGCTACACTCTTTCACGGGAGTAGGCGATGAAAAGGCTCTGGCCATCCTGGCTGAAGTAAAGGAAGAACTCCATATCCCGATTGTCACCGACATCCACAATGCCGATGAGGCGGACATGGCTGCTCAAGTAGCTGACGTGCTGCAAATTCCGGCATTTCTTTGTCGCCAGACCGACCTGCTGGTTGCCGCCGCCCAGACGGGCAAGACCGTCAACATCAAGAAAGGGCAGTTCCTCTCGCCCGAGTCGATGCAGTTTGCCGTAGAGAAAGTGCGCGACGCCGGCAACAGCGACGTGATGATTACCGAACGCGGCACATCCTTTGGCTATCAGGACCTTATCGTAGATTTCCGAGGCGTGAAGGAGCTGCAGAAGAACCGCTGTCCCGTCGTGCTCGACTGCACCCACTCGTTACAGTTGCCCAACCAACCCAAGGGTGTCACGGGCGGTCGCCCCGACCTCATCGAGACCATGGCCAAGGCGGGCATCGCCGTCGGCTTTGACGGGCTCTTCATGGAGACGCACCCCGACCCTGCCCACGCTCTTTCAGACGGCGCCAACATGCTGCCATTGAATCAGTTGAAACCCCTTCTGCAAAAGCTCATCCGCATCAGAGAAGCCATTATCGAATAACCTCTTACCATGCGCACCACTTTACGAAAGATATATGACTTTATGGCTCCCTACCTGGCGGTAGTCGGTCTCTTTTTAGCCATTATCTTCGTATTCAAACTTATAGACACCCTTCTCTTCTTCTCGCACGAGAAAGTCAAATTCTTCCTGACGGTCTATCCGCGCTTCCTATACAACACCGTGGTTTACGCCTTCTTGGCACTGATGACACTCCCCTTGTATGCCCTTATCCGTGCCTTTTCGCAAAAAGCGGCTGTCATCACCCTGTCGGCCATTTTCGGCATCCTGTTCCTGACCGAACTGGGGATGACCATCTACACCAGCCATACGGGCACGCTACTCTACTGCGACCTGATTATCCGACCGCTCAAAGAGACACTTTTCACTATCAACAGCACCATCCCCTGGTGGTACTCTATACCTTTAATCGTTGGTACCATAGCCATTTTCATTGTATTAGGAGTGCTCTGCACACGCAAGCGCCCCCCTTTGTGGATCGGGCTGACAATAGCAGTCATTATTGTTGGCGCTGCACCCTTCATCGGCAAAGCGCCCAAGTTGACCTTCGGCGACTACCGGCCCGTCACCCTCAACTATATGACCAACAAAAGCTGGTACTGCTTTCTTTCGTGCAGCGATTACCTGCGCTACATGAAAAATGCAGAATCGACCTCTGAAGAACAGAAAGAAGTCACCATTGACGAAGAACGACTGCGGCAATTTGTCGCAGAATATCCCGAGTGGCAAGTACCAGATCTATTTTACCCCTTAGAACGAAAAAACAACATCCCCGATGTTCTTTCGCCCTATTTTAAATTAGGCAGCGAAAAGCCTAATATAGTGATACTTATCGTGGAATCACTGGGAGCAGAATGGACCGAAGACATCTGTTTCACCCCGTTTATCGACTCCCTGGCCCACCACGGCCTCTACTGGTCCAACTGCCTAAGCACCACCAATCGCAGTTTCGGTGTCGTTCCCGCTATCACAGGTTCGGTGCCGAGCGGTATGCGAGGCTTCCAGTTCGGCAATATGCCCGCCCACAACTCCCTCCTTTCCATCTTGAAGCACAACGGCTACCATACCAGTGGCTTTTATGCCGGCGACTGGGCATTCGACTGCGTTTTGGACTATATGATAGCCCAGAAAACCGATTACCTGTCACCTTTCTACGCAGAATACACGAAACTGAATGACCCACAGCTCCTTCTCGGCGCATTTTGGGGCTATCACGATCAGATGCTTTTCAAGCGCAGCATAGAACATATTCAGCAAGATGCAAGCACAAAGCCCCGCATGGACCTGTTTGTCACCATCTCTTCGCACGACAATTTTGAACTAAATAACAACAAGTTACAGCAAACCTATACCCAACGTGCAAAGCAGTTCATCGCCTCAGCCGATGCCGATCTCCACAAGAAGTGGAGCATTCATACACTACGTGCTGCCAGCATCGTATATGCTGACGACTGCGTGCGACAGTTCATCCACGACTACTGTACGCTACCCGGCGGACGTAACACTATTTTTGTCATTACAGGCGACCACTCCTCAGGGGTGAACAAAGAAAACAAGCTAAGCACCTACCACGTGCCGCTCATCATCTGGTCGCCAATGCTGAAACAAAGCAAGCATTTCCCCGCTCTCGTCACCCACAACGACGTGGCACCCACGCTGACAGCCCTACTGGCAGCCAAAGGTTACATCGCACCACCCGAATACGTGCAATGGGTAGGACACGAACTGGACACCTCCAGCGTTTTTCGTACCAACAACAGAATGCTGATTATCAACTATTCACACGAAATTATAGAGATGATTTATGACGGCTACCTTTACCATGGTGCCACTCGTTGGGAAAGGGAAAACGTCTATAAAATCGACAATAACATTGTCCTTACGAGATTAGATGACAGACCTGGGCTGAAGCAGTATCTAGCAAACAAAATGGCACTTTACAAAGAGATCAACAAATACGTATATCACGGTAATAAACTGACACAAAGACCATTACTAAACTCCAAAGCCTTCTTTTCCATCCTCAACTACGAACATTCCACCGAGTTGACTTGCCGCAATCCCAAACACAAACCCAGCGAAAAGTGGCATCAAACATACTACATCATGCCTCAGCACACCCTGTCAACCACTGAGAAGTTGAACAGCGTAAGGATTACCATCCAAGCGGAAGTGCAAGTGATGGATAGTCTTGCACAAGACCAGCACATGAATCTGGTTCTATGCTGTACTGGTGACAATATGCTCTACCCGACCACCTACAAAGACAAAATCTCAAAATTTATCAATGCCGACAAGGTTATTGCCGGAGAATGGTATCCAATCCGTGTTTCCAAGGAGTTTATCGTGACCAACGCCGACAACCTCAAAGCCTTCGTTGCCATCAATACGCCTGAATACGACGAATACTGGCTGCCCAACTGTCAGATGAATATACGCAATGTTGTAGTCCATGTGGAAGGCGCACGCTAAAGACAAAGATTATGAAATTTTTTAAAACACTGATTTTTACTATCTTAACACTTGCACTAATTCTGATTTCGGTGTTTTTCCAAATCAACCGCACTGTCAAAACGGAAGTGCCTGCAGGCTTTGTGAGATTGGAAGACGGCGTTTTTAAAATCGACAATAACACCTTTTTTCCTCTGATGCTGAACTACATCGTGGAATACCGCAATCCTAACGGCCATTTCACGGTATCGCCTGCCAAAGTGTACGAAGATGCCACCCGCTATGAAACAAACAGCAAAGAGGAGATTCTGCATCAGCTAAGAGGTCATTTTCAACTTATTAAAGAATTGGGATTCAACACTATGCGCATCTGTTTTGATCGCATTGCACAAGATGAGCGGGGACATTATTACTACCAAGCAGATGACCAGAAGTACTATATTGACGATGATTATCCAGCTATCACTCAAGGATTGGAGGAGATGCTAACCTTAGCCGAAGATGCCGGTCTGCGCGTCATGTTGCTCATCAAAGCGCCAATGGACAACGAGTTGAAGCGTTTTACAGCCCATCTGTTCGAGGCTATGCAAGACAACAAAACGTTATTTGCCTACGACATTGCTAACGAGCCGCTCTATTTTGACGACAATCCTAAAAGAACAAAACATCAAGCTTATCAAATAGTTAGAGGTTGGCAACGGCTCAAGCAGCACTACGCACCCCACCAGTTGTTCACCATCGGCTTTGCCGAGCCCATAGAAGTCTTCGAGTGGGACCCTTCTATCCTGCCCGTCGATTTTTTAGCTTTCCATACCTACCACCCGCTGCGAGTACCCAACGAGATTTACTGGTACAGCACGTATGTAGGCAAGCCATGGATGCTGGGTGAGACGGCGCTGCCAGCCGACAATGACTCAATCAGTTACGACGAGCAGCGGCAGTTTATGCGTGAGGTTTATCGCTATGTGCGCGACTGTGGCGGCATTGGCATGGGCTGGTGGGAATTTCAGGAGGTGCCCGACTGCCATTTCGAGGCGCAATACACGGGATTGCTCAACCACGAAGGCATCACCCGCACCCGCGAAGGCGGCTACGAGATTATTGGCACGGTAAAGCCAGCCGCAGCCGAGATTGCCCACTTTGCCAATTACAAGCCACAACCCAAATGGCGTGCCGCCAACTATTTCAACATGATGGGCTACCAGAACTATCTTATTAGGGGCAAGGTGGTTGACCAACATGGCGAGCCCATCGAAGGGGCTGTTGTCCGCGGCTGGAACGAATACTGGAATGTAGGTCTCAACACCTTCACCGACAGCCTTGGCAACTTCACCCTTTACAGCAACGACCAATGCGTGCATTTTGAGATTTCGGCGTGCGGCATGACCAAACTCAAATTCAACGACCGCACCATCCACTATCAATCCACAGACCGATTCGTCGCCATCGACTCCCTACCCGACCGCACCCTCGAATACCACCGCATATCATACCAACCTTTCCTCAGCAACGCCACAGACACCAACCACCGCATCTTCAACTTCAACGACACCCTCTTCCACCGCTACAGCCTGGTTGGCGAGATGAAGCCCCTGAAACTGTCGAATTTGCGCATCCGATAAATTTCCTGCTTCTCGTATCATTTCTTCAATACTCCATTATTATTATTCTGCGGGTCGTAGAGTAGTAGTTTTCCATCTACCCTTTCTGCAAATGGATAAGTTGAAAAATTTGCAGAAGTCGTCTGCCATACAAAAAAATTCTGTGATTTTGCTGTCGGATAACATAAAGATAGTGTATTGTTTTTTATTGCTGTCCGATAAAACTTTTTTTTTGAGGGCTAAAAAAAGGGCTGATTTCATAGTAGAAGTCAGCCCTTTGTGTTATTTTTATTAAGTCAAAAAAAATAAAAATAACATGGGCAAAAGTACACATTTTATCGGACAGCAATATAAATTTTTACGTTATGAACAACAATTTTGAGAACTATATACGCCGCTCCAGCACCGAACAGCAAAAGATTCTGGACGATGTGGTGACATGGTAGGCCGTTGCAGGAAAAATCGGCAGCGCGCGGTGGTAAAAAACTGGCGCACACGATGTGACAAAAAGAAAAAAATATTTATTTTTGTCACCTGCAACCCTTTCTAACACACATGCCGTCAATACCTTATTGCCCAACTTCCTATAGTGCCCGCTATACCTTCTCCGGAAAGGAACGCGACGAGGAAACCGGCTACTCTTATTTCGGCGCAAGATACTATTACTCAAGCTATTCCATCTGGCTCTCGGTTGACCCAATGAGTGACAAGTATCCGAGCCTGAGTCCATATGTGTATTGCGGGAATAATCCTATCAAGTTGGTGGATCCGAGTGGGGAAGATGTATATGAAATGGATCAAGACGGAAAGATTACTAAGAAAGAATCAAGTAATAGGCATATCCTTTATGCTGTAGATGAAAATGGTAAAAGGACATCTTCCATTTCCTTAAAAAGCGATAATCTTTTGGAACAATTAAGTAATAAAAGAAAAGATTACGATGGTCATTATGCAGTTGGAGATAAAGGCGATGCATTCAAAGTTTTTAAATTTGGAGCTGACAATTGTAATGTTGAATGGGCTGTGGCTGGATATAGGACAGAAGGAGGAGGAAAAGAATATGTTGTTGGGACATCCGATAGTAAACGTGATGCCTTATATAGAGGAGCTTTTTCACCATTCCATAATAGCAGTAATTTTGATAAATATAATTTATTATTCGAGATTCATAGTCATTTCGGTCCAGGTGCCACTCAAGGTGCTTCATATGGTTATTCGAAATCGGATATGGGTTCTATAAGATATACATATAACGATTATTTAAACAAAGGACTACCAACTCAAGCAGGCAAAGGTTTTCCACGATATTATGTTTATGCGGCAAACACCCACAAATTATTCAATTTTACTCCCTGGAAGTCCTCAGTGTTTATTCGGAATATTAACACGTCAGGTGATTTATATCGGAATTTAAGTTTTTAGTTCAACAATTCAAAAAACAATATGAAACCAAGTATAATATTAATAGTCTTACTGATTTGTATCGGTATTATTTCCCCTTCTTGTAGAAAGAACAATGAAGAACCGCCAGCGGCCTTGGACAAAAACACATCTCCAGTTTATTCTTGTGATTCGACGTTGTATCATACCATATACAATTATATAGAAATCCACGGCTCTGAGACAAAAGAATGTCTTAATCGCTTTCCTAATATTTTAGGTGTTGAGGAAACAAAAAGAGAAGGAAAGACCTATATAGAATTAGCGGCAATCCCTACTTATAAGTATACTTTTACTATGTGTAATGACTCCACAATTATTTCTTACACTATTATTCATGATTGGTTGATTTGTCTATGGTTATCGCCAGAACTTTTTGACAAGTATAAAACCTCTTTTACATTTATTAATCCAAATAAATATTCTCAATATCAGACAAAAGAAGAAGTACGTTATCATTTAAAGTCATGGCAATATCTATTGCGGAATGACAGTTTGGTGTTTGTTGGCCGACAACCATTATAATGTCGTCTCAAGCCTAATTTGCCCCCAGAATAAACACGGCCAATCCCCATTTTTCCTATCTTCGCCCCATGAACCTCACGCGCACATATAGCCATTCTTTTTTCTCGTCTAACCGACTCGGCTTGGGCGAAGAATATCGCGTGCAGGACAATGACAAACTATATCAAACTTGTTCCAATACAATATCAAATCGCTTAATAACAATACCTTATTGCCCAACTTCCTATAGTGCCCGCTATACCTTCTCCGGAAAAGAGCGAGACGAAGAAACCGGCTTTAGCTACTTTGGCGCAAGATATTATAACTCAAGCTATTCCATTTGGCTCTCCGTTGACCCGATGAGCGAC
>JAEERB010000023.1 GCA_016285615.1 Bacteroidales bacterium | reverse complement strand
ATATGCCAGCCGTCGGGACAAATGCCGCGCTTGCCCACAGCCGTACCTGTTATTTGCATCAATTTACAGTTGGAGGTTGTGCTGTAGGTCTTCTTTGTGGCATCGCACAACGAATAGAAATACTCGCCATCCAGCACGAGATATTCCGATTGGTATGCGCTATAGTCACGGATGGTATATATATGGTCGGTGGGTGTCATTGCGGTGCCGTCAGGGTACTTGGTCACGCGCAGGTTTTCTCTCATCCAGCATTGCTCGCCAATGACAATTGTCTGGTAGGTGTTTCCGTCGATATCGGTAACAGTACCGCAGTTGGGGAACACATCAGCCGAGCCGGTGTCGGTCTTGAAGGTGTGGACATCGCTATAGTAAATCAAGTCGAACTCTGTGGTTACGTAAGCCTTAACTTCATATTTGGTGTCGGGGGTCAAACGTGGAATCTTGGTCGAGAACTGATCGTCCTTCATCTCTAAGGGGCGTTTGTTCCAATCCGACTCACTGGCTTTCTTGTAGGCGATGCCGCATGAGTTGAAGTCGAAATCGCCCTTGATGGCGCGGGCATAGATGCTGGCGTAAGCACTGCTAACATCTGTTATACTGTCGATGAACACTTGAGGTGCTACGATAGGCTGTGTCGTAAATTGTTGCGGTGTAGCATATAGTGTGTCGGTTTCGTTGATGGCGTATGCGCGGTAATCGTATTGTGTGTCGGGCAGCAAGTCGTAGATAAAGTACTGGAAAGGAGTCTTTACTTGTGAGCCGGTAGCTTCGAAGGCTTTGGCCCATACGCCGTCTCTCTTAACTTCAAATCCTATGGCCAATAATTTGTCTTCTCTTTGTACGAAATGTCCTTTTAAGAAGGCAGAAACATAGAGAACATTGGTGGCAGGGTCTGTGTAAATCTCTGAAGGAATAGCTTCGGGAGTGATAAAGGTCTGTTCTTCGCCAAAGAAGATCTCGTCGCAATATTTGGCATAACCTTTAAAGATAAAGGTGCTTTTGGGTACGAGATCATGCACTGCATAAGAGAATTGTTTTTGGGTGTGATTACAAGTCACAATAGTCCATTCATCGCTGGTGCTGCGGCGGTAATAGAATCCTACTTCATCGGCAGCGATATTGGTTCCGGTCCAGTCGGCCGACAGTTTGGCGTCATGGCAGGCAATGTCGCTGGCCTCGCCCGTGTTGATGACAAGCGATGCACCTTCGGGCAGATAGCAGGGGAATGTAAAAGTGATGGTCTCATTGGTGGTGATGCGGCTCGTCATCTCGGCAGTCATAACCTTGCCTCTTTGCGTGCAGTAGCCTGTGTAGGTCATTCTGTCGTTGTAGGCGCAATTCTTATCCACATCTTTCTTGCACATCTCCTGTTGCAGCGGCATGCTGCTCAGGTATTCCAGTTTGCAGGCTTGGCCCGTGTTGCCTAAATTTATCATTTTGATGGTTGTGCTACCGTTGTTCGAGTTGGCACTGAGCAAGTAAGTTTGTGGTGTGCTGAGTGTAGCTTGGAAAAGATGCTCTCCGCGACCCAAATTGTTGTGATAGGCGGCCACTTTCTTGCCGTTCAGGTCATATATCTCCAAATTAACTTTTGTCTTTTCTTGGGCAACCAAAATGAATTGTGTGATGCCATTGAACGGGTTGGGCACATTCTGGCGCAATGTCACATTGGACGATTGGTTAGAAAACTGTTGTATGCCGGCGACAGGAAATGTCAGTGTCGTGTCGGGGTAATAGAGCATGTCGCTCCAGTTTCGTGTGGTGTTCCTGAATTTGACACTGTCAAGCTTTTGATAGACATCGTTGGTCGTTTTGCCGGTGAAGTTGACTTGAATCTGGCTCTGTGCAGATAAGCCAATACAGAGCAATACGCTTAAAATAGTGAGCAGTTTCTTAATCATGGTTTTGTTTTTGATTTGTGTTGCAAATATAAATTTTTTTGCAATAAAAAAAGCGTTACAGAAGTCTGCAACGCTTTAAAAATGAATTTTGTGTCTTGTTGTTAGGCTAAACCGCCGTTGCCACCCATAATGGGGAAGGGTTCGGTGTGGTTGTCGCTGATGGGGCCATTCTTTTCTTCGAATTTCTTAATGTTTTCGTTCAAAGCGGCCAGCAGTCTTTTGGCATTAAGCGGAGTCATGATAATGCGTGAACGCACGTTAGCCTTGTTGAATCCGGGCATCAAGGATGCAAAGTCCAGAATGAACTCGTTATTGGAATGGGTGATAATGGCCAGATTGGCGTAGTTGCCTTGAGCCACTTCCTCACTTACATTCACGTCTAATTTTTTCTCTTCCATAATGAATTCTTTTATTAAAAAAATCAGCTGCCAGAAAACTGACAGCTGATCGTTGTTGTTATTCTTTCGAAGCCATCAGACTTTCGTATTCTTCCATCGAACCGACTTCCAGATTTTGATATTTCTTCAAACCTGTACCAGCGGGGATGAGGTGACCTACGATAACATTTTCCTTCAAGCCGACCAAACTATCCGATTTGGCGTTGATGGCAGCCTCGGTCAATACTTTCGTAGTCTCCTGGAATGCGGCAGCTGAAATGAAGCTGCGAGTCTGTAAGGAAGCTCTGGTGATACCTTGTAAGATGGGCTTACCAGTGGCAGGACGAGCATCGCGAACCTCGATGAGTTTTAAGTCGCGGCGTTTGAGCAGCGAGTTCTCGTCACGGAGTTTCTTGGCGTTGATAATCTGTCCTTCGTGGTATTCGGTGGAATCGCCAGCGTTGGTAATCACTTTCATTTCCCAAATAGCATCGTTCTCTTCTTGGAAATCGATCTTGTTGATCAATTCACCTTGCAAGAACTTGGTGTCACCTGGGTCTTCGATTTCCATCTTACGCATCATCTGACGTACAATCACTTCAAAGTGCTTGTCGTTGATCTTCACACCCTGACGTCTGTACACATCCTGAATTTCGTTCACGATGTATTCCTGAACCTTCATGGCACCCTTGATAGAGAGGATGTCGGCAGGTGTGAGCGAACCTTCAGACAGCGGAGTACCAGCTTTCACGTAGTCGTTCTCTTGAGCCAAAATCTGTTTCGAAGTGGGGATGAGGTAAGTTTTCTCTTCGCCAGTCTTCGAGGTGATCTTAACGCAACGGTTACCTCTCTTCAGTTTCTTTTCGAAGGAAACCACACCGTCGATTTCGGATACGATAGCGGGGTCGGAGGGGTTACGTGCTTCGAACAACTCGGTTACGCGCGGCAGACCGCCCGTGATATCGCCTGACTTACCGAATGAACGAGGTATCTTAACCAGAATTTCACCAGTGTCGATAACTTGTCCTTCTTCAACGGCCATACGAGCACCCACAGGAATGTCGAAGGTCTTGACCAGATTGCCTTCCTTGTCGAAGATACCCACGCTGGGGTTCTTGTTCTTCAGACGGCTTTCGATGATCACCTTATCGTGAATGTTGGTCTGTTCGTCGGTTTCAACACGGTAGGTAACACCTTCAATAATATCATTGAATTCAACCTTACCAGCCACATCGGAGATGATGACAGCGTTGAAGGGATCCCAATCGGAGATTAAATCACCCTTCTGGATGGTATCACCGTGTTTGAAATATAAGTTGGCACCGTAAGGAATGTTGGCAGAGGAGAGAGCAACGCCGGTCTTGACGTCGATAATCTTCATTTCTGCCGAACGGCCGATAACCTTGAAGTAGGTCTTGCCGTTCTCGTCGGTCTTCTCCAGTGCTCTCAACTCATCAATGCTGAGCACACCATCGTATTTGGCCTCAATCTTACTGTTGGCGGCAATGTTACCGGCAACACCACCGACGTGGAACGTACGCAGAGTCAACTGAGTACCAGGCTCACCGATGGATTGTGCAGCGATAACGCCGACAGCTTCACCGATTTGTACCAGACGGCCAGTAGCCAGATTTCGACCGTAGCACTTCTGACATACACCTTGCTTCGATTCGCAAGTGGGCACCGAACGGATTTCAACCTCTTCAATCGGGGAATCCTCAATGGTTTGGCAGATGTCTTCGGTCAGCTCTTCGCCAGCCTTGGCAATCAGCTCGCCAGTTTGCGGATGATAGATATCATGTAATGTTACACGGCCTAACAGACGGTCGTACAAAGTTTCGGTTACTTCTTCATTCTTCTTCAATGCCGAAACGGTCATACCTCTCAAAGTACCGCAGTCTTCTTCGGTGATGATAACGTCTTGAGAAACGTCAACCAGACGACGGGTCAGATAACCGGCGTCGGCGGTCTTCAAAGCGGTATCGGCCAAACCTTTACGAGCACCGTGAGTAGAAATGAAGTATTCCAATACTGACAAACCTTCCTTGAAGTTTGACAAGATGGGGTTTTCGATAATTTCGCCACCGTTGGCACCAGCCTTGGTAGGTTTTGCCATCAAACCACGCATACCCGACAACTGACGAATCTGTTCGGCAGAACCACGGGCACCAGAGTGACGCATCATGTGTACAGGGTTGAAACCTTGACGGTCGGCAGCGATTTCTTTCATCAAGATGTCGCTCAGACGGGCGTTGGTGTGTGACCAAACGTCTACTACCTGATTGTAACGCTCGGTGTTGGTGATGAAACCCATGTTGTAGTTCATCATGATTTCGTCAACCTGAGCATTTGATTCAGCAATCAAGTCGGCCTTGGCGGCAGGAATAATCACGTCGCCGAGGTTGAATGACAAACCGCCCTTGAAGGCCATGTTGAAACCGAGGCTCATGATGTCGTCCAAGAATTTGGCGGTCTTGGCGTTGCCAGTGTGGTACAGCACATCACCAATGATGTCACGTAACGACTTCTTGGTCAGCAGTTCGTTGATATATCCAATACCTTGAGGTACCACTTGGTTGAAGATGATACGACCTACGGTAGTGTCAATCAGTTCTAATTTGCCGTCACCTTTAACATCTACACGGCACTTGATCATGGCGTTGAGGTGAACTCTACCTTCATTGTAAGCGATGAGCACTTCTTCGGCAGAGTAGAACTTCATGCCTTCGCCCGGCACTTTCAAATCACCCATCGAGCGCAGCTCTTTGGTGATGTAGTACAAACCAAGCACCATATCCTGTGAAGGCACGGTGATAGGCGCACCATTGGCGGGGTTCAAGATGTTGTGCGAAGCCAGCATCAGCATTTGAGCCTCGAGGATAGCAGCGTTGCCCAGCGGAACGTGAACAGCCATCTGGTCACCGTCGAAGTCGGCGTTGAATGCCGTACAGCACAAGGGGTGAAGTCTGATAGCCTTTCCTTCAACCAAACGCGGCTGGAAGGCCTGAATACCTAAACGGTGCAAAGTAGGAGCACGGTTCAGCATGACAGGGTGACCTTTCAATATGTTTTCCAGAATTTCCCAAACAACGGGGTCTTTTCTGTCAACAATCTTCTTTGCTGATTTAACAGTCTTAACGATACCTCTTTCCAATATCTTTCTGATAACGAAAGGTTTGAAAAGCTCAGCTGCCATGTCTTTCGGCAGACCGCATTCGTTCAAATGCAGCTCGGGACCAACCACGATAACCGAACGACCTGAATAGTCAACACGCTTACCCAACAGGTTCTGACGGAAACGACCTTGTTTACCTTTCAAACTGTCGGAGAGTGACTTCAGGGCTCTGTTCGATTCTGTCTTCACAGAGTTGGTCTTACGTGAGTTGTCGAACAATGAATCGACAGCTTCCTGTAACATACGTTTTTCGTTACGCATAATCACATCGGGAGCCTTGATTTCGATTAATCGTTTCAGACGGTTGTTTCTGATGATAACTCTACGATAGAGGTCGTTGAGGTCGGAAGTGGCAAAGCGGCCACCATCCAGAGGTACCAAAGGACGCAGTTCGGGCGGAATGACGGGAACGATCTTGATAATCATCCATTCGGGCTTGTTGATAGCACGTTTCCGGCTGTCTCTGAAAGCTTCGAATACTTTCAGACGTTTCAGCGTCTCTTGCTTTCTCTGTTGTGAGGTCTCTTTGTTGGCCTTGTCTCTCAGTGCGTAGGATTCTTTATCCAAATCTATTTGTGACAGCAGGTCGTACAATGCTTCAGCACCCATCTTGGCGATGAATTTGTTGGGATCGCTGTCTTCCAGCAGTCTGTTTTCAGGAGGCAGCTGGTCGATAATCTCAAAGTACTCTTCCTCGGTCAGCAGCGTCATCTTCTTGATAGTGTCGCTTTCGGCCTGGCCTGGTTGGATAACGATGTATTTCTCGTAATAAATGATGGATTCAATCACCTTGGAGGTGAGACCTAACAAAGCACCAATCTTGTTGGGCAGAGTTTTGAAGAACCAGATGTGAGCCACGGGCACAACTAACTGGATGTGGCCCATACGCTCTCTACGGACTTTCTTCTCGGTCACTTCCACACCGCAGCGGTCGCAAACAACACCTTTATAACGGATGCGTTTGTATTTACCGCAATGGCATTCCCAGTCTTTTACAGGACCGAAAATCTTTTCGCAGAACAGACCTTCCCGTTCGGGTTTGTAAGTTCTGTAGTTGATGGTTTCCGGTTTCAAAACCTCACCGTGCGACTGCTCGAGGATGGTCTCGGGAGAAGCCAGGCTGATGGTGATTTTTGAAAACTCTTTTCTTGTATTATTATCTTTTCTGAAAGCCATATTTTTTCTCTTTAGCGTTAATTTTAATCGAACTTCACATCAAGTCCAAGTCCACGTAATTCGTTGACAAGCACGTTGAACGATTCGGGAAGTCCCGGCGTCGGCAGGTTGTCGCCTTTGACGATGGCTTCGTATGCTTTGGCACGGCCTACCACATCATCCGACTTCACAGTCAGAATCTCTTGCAGTACATTGGCTGCACCGAAGGCCTCGATAGCCCAAACCTCCATTTCACCGAATCTCTGACCACCGAATTGTGCTTTACCGCCCAGAGGCTGTTGCGTAATCAGTGAGTAAGGTCCGATGGAACGTGCGTGCATCTTGTCGTCAACCATGTGGTGCAGTTTAATCATATAAATGTAACCCACGGTGACTTTCTGATCGAATTTTTCTCCTGTGCCGCCGTCGTAGAGTTCTACGCTGCCGTTTTCGGGCAGACCGGCTTTGGCCATGAGTTCGTTGATTTGATCAAGGGAAGCTCCATCAAAAATAGGTGTCGCAAATTTCATGCCTAACTCCTTGCCAGCCCATCCTAAAACGGTCTCGTAAATCTGTCCCAAGTTCATACGCGAAGGTACGCCCAGAGGGTTCAGTACGATGTCAACAGGACGGCCGTCTTCGAGGAACGGCATGTCTTCTTCGCTGACCACCTTGGCTACGATACCCTTGTTACCGTGACGACCGGCCATCTTGTCACCGACTTTCAGCTTACGCTTGTCAGCGATGTAAACCTTGGCCATTTGCACGATACCGTTGGGCAGCTCGTTACCGATAGTGGCATCGAATTTCTGACGTGTGTATTCTGCCTGGATAGCTCTTTCTTTAACCAGATATCTGCGGATAATCTCAGCTACCAGTCCGTTGATACGGCCATCGTTGGTCCATTTCGAGATGACTACGGTGGGGTAGTGGATGGTGGCGAGCAACTTTTGTGAGAACTTAGCACCCTTTTGGATAACTATGTTCTTCATGTTGTCGTAGATATTGTGGGCAATCTTGCCTTCCAGGAGTTTGTATAACTTGGAAATCAACTCAGATTTCAAAGCATTCAACTGCTTTTCGTACTTGGCGTCGATTTCTTTGAGTAAATCCTGATCTCTCAGTTTGGTCTTTCTGTCTTTGATAATTCTCGACAGTGACTTGGTGGCGATAACCACACCTTTCATTGATGGAGGCGCTTTGAGGGAGGCGTCTTTTACATCGCCAGCCTTGTCTCCGAAGATGGCGCGGAGCAGTTTCTCCTCAGGAGTAGGATAAGTCTCGCCCTTAGGTGTGATCTTACCAATGAGGATGTCGCCTTCGTTCACTTCGGCACCTACGCGAATCAAGCCGTCTTCACCCAGATCTTTGGTGGCTTCGGCTGAAACATTGGGGATGTCGTTGGTGAGCTCTTCCACACCGCGTTTGGTGTCGCGAACCTCCAAAGTGAACTCTTCAATATGAATAGAGGTGAGAAGGTCTTCCTTCACCACTTTTTCTGAAATCACGATAGCGTCCTCGTAGTTGTAACCCTTCCAAGGCATGAAGGCTACCATCAGGTTGCGTCCCAATGCCAACTCGCCGTTGCGGGTAGCGTAACCTTCAGTCAGCACATCGCCCTTCTCAACACGCTGGCCTTTCTTAACGATAGGCTTCATGTTGATGCAGGAGTTCTGGTTGGTACGTCTGAACTTCTCGAGTTTGTAGGTCTTGACATTCGATTCGAAGCTTACCAGCTTTTCGTTCTCGGTCAAGTCGTAGTTGATGACAATCTCTTGAGCGTCAGCAAATTCTACAACGCCGCTGCCTTCTGCACGGAGCAGTGCACGCGAGTCAAGAGCCACTTGTTTTTCCAAACCGGTACCCACGATAGGAGCTTCGGGGCAGAGAAGAGGCACAGCCTGACGCATCATGTTCGAACCCATCAGCGCACGGTTGGCGTCGTCGTGTTCGAGGAACGGGATCAACGATGCAGCGATAGATGCAATCTGGTTGGGTGCGATATCAATGAGGTCGATTTCTTCTTTGTTAAGGATGGGGTAGTCGGCCAGATTACGAGCTTTCACTCTGTCTTCCAGCACGCCATTCTCATCCATAGGAGTGTTGGCTTGAGCAATCGACTTGTTCTCTTCTTCCTCTGCGCTAAGATAAACGGGCTCTTCGTTGAATTGAACCTGACCGTTGACAACGCGACGATAGGGAGTTTCAATGAAACCGAGGTTGTTAATCTTGGCAAATACGCAGAGTGAGGAGATCAGACCGATGTTGGGACCTTCAGGGGTCTCAATCGTACACAGACGGCCGTAGTGGGTGTAGTGTACGTCACGCACCTCGAAGCCGGCACGCTCTCTCGACAGACCTCCAGGACCCAAAGCCGAGATTCTTCTCTTGTGAGTCAACTCTGACAGCGGGTTGGTCTGGTCCATGAATTGCGACAGCTGGTTGGTGCCGAAGAACGAGTTGATAACTGAGGTCAGCGTCTTGGCGTTGATAAGGTCGGCAGGACCGAACACTTCGTTGTCGCGAACATTCATCTTCTCACGGATGGTTCTTGACATACGGGCCAAACCTACGCCGAACTGGTTGTACAACTGTTCGCCGACGGTTCTGATACGTCTGTTGCTCAAGTGGTCGATATCGTCCACATCGGTTTTCGAGTTAATCAACTCGATTAAGTATTTGATAATGCTGATGATATCTTCCTTGGTCAGAATACCTGTTTCGATAGGTATGTTCAAACCTAATTTTTTATTGATACGGTAACGGCCTACTTCGCCGAGGTCGTATCTCTTATCTGAGAAGAACAATTTATCAAGCGTGCTGCGGGCGGTCTCTTCATCGGGAGCGGCTGCGTTACGCAGTTGCAGATAAATGTATTCTATAGCTTGCTTTTCCGAGTTGGCGGGGTCTTTCTGCAAGGTGTTGAAAATGACGGAGTAGTCGGTCTGTTTCTCATCTTGCTTGTGGAAGAGGACGGTCTTGATGTTGGCATCCATGATCATCTTAATATGTTTCTCTTCCATGATGGTCTCACGCTCGATGATGACTTCGGTACGGTCGATGTTGACAACCTCACCAGTCTCTTCATCTACGAAGTCTTCGTTCCAGGTTTTAACTACTCTGGCTGCGAATTTTTCGCCGATGCACTTCTTGAGGTTGGCTTTGGTCACCTTCACTTCCTTGTCGATGTCGAATATGTCGAGGATGTCCTTATCCGTCTCATATCCGATGGCTCTCAACAACGTGGTTACGGGTAATTTCTTCTTACGGTCGATGTAAGCGTACATCACATTGTTGATGTCGGTGGTGAATTCCATCCACGAACCCTTGAAGGGGATGATTCTAGCTGAGAACAGCTGCGAACCGTTGGTGTGGAAGGAGGAACCGAAAAAGACGCCGGGAGAACGGTGCAACTGTGAAACGACGACGCGTTCGGCACCGTTGATAATAAATGTTCCGCGTTCGGTCATGTAGGGAATCATACCCAGATAGACGTCTTGGATCACCGTTTCGAAATCTTCGTGGTCGGCATCGTTGCACGAAAGTTTCATCTTGGCTTTCAGCGGAACGCTATAAGTTAACCCTCTCTCGATGCACTCGTCCATAGAGTAGCGAGGACCATCAATATAATAGTCCAAGAACTCCAGAACAAAACTGTTACGGGCATCGGTGATAGGGAAATTTTCTGCAAATACTTTGTATAATCCTTCTTGGTGTCTTCGCTCTGCGTCGGTGTCGATTTGAAGGAATTCCCGGAATGATTTTACTTGGATGTCCAAAAAGTCGGGATATTCGACAGGTCTTGTTGACGCAAAACTGTATCTACTGTTTTTGTTCGTTGTCATTTATTTCGGGGATTATGTATGAAAACGCGAGTGGGTGGTCAGAGAGTGATGCGCGAGTTACTCGGTGTGGGGTTGACGGTCGTGAGTAAGCCTTTGGCTGCCAGTGATTTTAGTTTGACTGACAAATACCAAAAGAAGTACAATACTTCCACTTGCGTGGAAGTGTTGTACTATCATTGGTTGGATATGAATCCTTACTTAATTTCGACTTCAGCGCCGGCTTCTTCCAATGCTTTCTTCAAGCCTTCAGCTTCGTCTTTAGAGATGCCTTCTTTGAGGGCTTTAGGAGCTGCGTCAACTAATTCCTTAGCTTCTTTCAATCCGAGGCTAGCCAGTTCTTTCACCAGTTTAACAACGGCCAATTTTTGAGGACCAGCTGCTTTCAGGATAACGTCGAATTCAGTTTTTTCTTCAGCTGCTTCGGCTGCGCCACCAGCTGCGGGACCTGCTGCTACTGCTACTGCTGCGGCTGCGGGTTCAATACCGTATTCTTCTTTTAAAATTTGAGCTAATTCGTTAACTTCTTTAACGGTCAAGTTAACTAATTGTTCTGCAAATGCTTTCAAATCTGCCATGGTTATAATTTTTTAAAATGGTTAATTACTTTATTGATTAATTTGATTTTTTATCTTTCGGATAAGGTTTTTACGATACCGGCTAACTTGCCACCGCCAGATTGCAATGCTGAAACAACATTCTTGGCAGGAGATTGCAGTAAACCGATGAGATCTCCGATAAGTTCGTTTTTGGATTTAATGTTGCAAAGTGCTTCTAACTGATCGTCACCAATGTAAGTGGTCATTTCAATGTGAGCTGCTTTCAACAGAGGCTTTTTGTTCTTTGCGCGGAACTCTTTGATAAGTTTGGCGGGAACGTTGCCAGTGTTGCACAACATAATTGAAGTGGCACCCTTCAAAGTCGGATAGAGTTCGCTGTAATCGCCTTCAGCTGCATCCATTGCACGTTTCAGCAAAGTGTTCTTTACCACTTTGAATTTCACGTCACGACGGAAACAGAGTTTTCTTAATTGATTGACAGTCTCTACAGTGAATCCTGCAATGTCGGTTACATATACATTTGAATATTCAGCTAAATCTTTTGCAATGCTGTCAATAATCTGACTCTTTTCTTCTGTCTTCATAATACTTAGCTTTTAAATTATAATGTAACTGATTTCGGATCAACTTGGACTCCAGGGCTCATGGTGCTTGACAGGTAGATGCTCTTGATGTAAGTACCTTTAGCGGTGGTGGGCTTCAGTTTGATGATGGTGGACATCATTTCACGGGTGTTCTCAACCAACTGGTCGGCGGTGAATCTCACTTTGCCAATACCACTGTGGATGATACCGTATTTGTCAACCTTGAAGTCAATCTTACCGGCTTTTACATCAGCAACTGCTTTGCCAATATCCATGGTTACCGTACCGGCTTTGGGGTTAGGCATTAAGCCACGGGGACCTAATATCTTACCTAATGCACCAATCTTGGGCATTACGCTGGGCATGGTGATGATAACGTCTACGTCGGTCCAACCTTTCTTGATCTTGTCAACGTATTCATCCAAACCTACGTAATCAGCGCCGGCTGCTTTGGCTTCGTCTTCCTTGTCAGGAGTGCAAAGAACCAATACTCTTACCACTTTACCTGTGCCGTGGGGAAGGGTAACGATACCTCTTACCATCTGGTTGGCTTTACGAGGGTCAACACCTAATCTTACGTCAATGTCAAAAGATGCATCGAATTTAGTATAGGTGAGTTCCTTAACCAAACTAACAGCTTCAGTCAAAGGGTAAACTTTGGTCTTATCAAACTTAGCAAAAGCCTCTTTGCGTTTTTTTGATATTTTAGCCATTTTTGATCTTGTTATTACTTAGTTATTAATTTGTTACATGCGCACTTTGCGCACGCTTTTGGCGCGACTTGCGTCGTCTTAAAGGACTTACTTGTCACCAAACACAGTGATACCCATGCTTCGTGCGGTACCAGCTACCATCGACATAGCCTCTTCAACGGTGAAGCAGTTCATGTCGCTCATCTTGCTTTCAGCAATCTGACGTACTTGGTCCCAAGAAACCTTGGCCACTTTGTTACGGTTGGGTTCTGCAGATCCCTTTTGAACTTTGGTTGCTTCCATCAATTGTACGGCAACCGGAGGAGTCTTAGTGATGAAGTCAAACGACTTGTCTTTGTAAACAGTAATGATCACAGGAATAACCTTACCGGCTTGGTCCTGAGTACGAGCATTGAACTGTTTGCAGAACTCCATGATGTTCACGCCCTTCGAACCTAATGCAGGTCCTACAGGAGGTGAGGGGTTGGCTGCTCCACCCTTAATTTGTAACTTAATAAGTCCAGCTACTTCTTTTGCCATCTTTTTAAGTTTTTTTTGGGTTGTGTAACGATTTTATTTGCTTTAGTATTATACTTTTTCCACTTGCATAAAACTCAGCTCGAGCGGAGTCTTACGGCCGAAAATCTTCACCATGACTTTCAGCTTCTTCTTCTCGGTATTGATCTCTTCGATGATACCGTTGAAGGTGTTAAATGGACCATCAATCACTTTGATTTCCTCACCAACAATGAAAGGGGGAGCAAAGGCTTCGTCCTGTTCTAACATTTCGTCAACCTTTCCTAACATGCGGGTGACTTCGGCAGGTCTCAGTGGAGTGGGAGGGTCTGTCTTCTTGTTACTTCCAACAAATCCCAACACGCCAGGTATGTTAACCAGCAAGTGTTGTACCTCGCCCAGCAACATAGCTTCTACAAACATGTAGCCAGGGAAAAAAGTGCGCTCTTTGCTGATTTTCTTACCGTTGCGAATCTGATAAATCTTCTCGGTCGGCACGATGATGCGCGAGATGAAGTCGCTCAAATGAGATGCTGCCACCTCACTTTCAATGTATTGCTTTACCTTCTTCTCACTGCCCGTTACAACCTTGAGGACATACCATTTTTTTTCGATCTCTGCCATCTCAATGTGTGTTATGGAGTAAATACTAAATTAATATTAGAAAAATTAAACAGCCGGGAAGAGTAACCCCATCCCTGCATTGAATACCGCATCCATCAAAAACACAACAAGTGCTATGATTAGGGAAGCAATAGATACGACAACAACGCTATTCTGAAGGTCTTTTGCGCTCGGCCATGATACTTTGTGTACCAGCTCGTCGTAAGTTTCTTTAAAATAATTAACTATTTTCATTTTTCTGAATATTTCTATGTTATTTTTGTTATTAGTTACTTCGTTTCGGAGCATTTTTTGTGCTTGCTAACAATTTTGCCGCTCGCATTTCTAATGCCCTGTTACTTTTTTAGTGTTTTTAATTTACTGTGTTTCAACTGTTTATAATCCTTACCTTTTCTTTTTCCTACTCAGCGTAAATTACACGTAAAAAAGTCGGCAAATATAGAAATATTTTCATATAAAAGCAACATTCCGAAAAAAATAATTTTTTTTCGAGAAAAATACATTTTTACACCAAAAAAATGAAGATAAATTTATTTGGTGAAGACGTATTGGATAATATTGGCACCCATTTTTAAAGCTTTCTGGTGCGCCTCTTCGGTATCATGGTGTACGGTGATGTCTTCCCAGCCGTCGCCAAGGTCGCATTCGTAGCTGTAAAAGCATACCAGTCGCCCCTCCCAGATGAGGCCGAAACCCTGCGGTACTTTGCCGTCGTGCTCATGGATTTTGGGCAAGCCGTTCGGAAATGAATATTTCTGATGGAAAATGGGATGGTTGTATGGCAATTCCACAAAGTCGAGTTCCGGAAAAACTTTCTTCATCTGCGATCGGGCGTATTTGTCCAGTCCGTAATTGTCATCGATATGCAGGAAGCCGCCCGACAGGAGATACATGCGCAAGTTGGCGGCCTCGTCATCCGAGAAGGCCACATTGCCGTGCCCCGTCATGTGGATGAACGGGTAACGGAAAATGTCAGCGCTGCCCACTTCCACCGTGGCCGGCGTGGGATTGAGAGTTGTGCCCAAGTTCTGGTTGCAGAAGGTGATCAGGTTCTTCAGCGAGGTGGGATTGGCGTACCAGTCGCCGCCGCCATGATACTTCAGCAACGCAATCTGCTGCGCCGACGAAGCGAAACCCATACATAATATTAATATTGTATATATGATTTTTTTCATTGTTGGTTGATTAGAGAGAAGTTAAGAAGTTAAGATTAGTTGAATTGTTGATTGTTTAATTGTTGGAGTGAGTAGTGAAAAGTGAGAGGTGAAACTTAATTATGCATCGTGCATTGTGAATTATGAATTTGTTTTTTGTGCTTTGAATTCTGAATTTTGACTTCCCGCGTCAGCGGAGTTTCCATCTCTCATCTCTCATCTCTCATCTCTCCGTTTAATACCCTCCTCCCCATTTTCTCATAAACCACTCTGCGCCCATGAGCAGAATGAGGATGGCGAAATATATCCAACTGTTCATCAGTAGGTTGAAGTCTTTTTCGTAAGTGGCAATGGTGGTGATGTTGCGGTCGTTTTTGATGGCTTGTTCTACCTCTTGTAGGTTGTCCTTGGTGAAGAATTTGCCGCCGCTGGTTTGTGCTATGTTTTGCAGCAGCTGGTGGTCGGCGGTGAGGTTGACGGCCTCGACCATCACCTCGCGCACAGTGAAGAGTCCCGCCTTGCTATGCTTCTTGCCGCCGAATTCGGTGCTGGCCGTCCATTTGTAGTCGCCGGCAGGCAGTCGTCCCATATTGAGGTGGTAGCCGTTGTTCTGCTTCGAGAAGATGGCGGTGTATTTTTTGTTGTCTTCGCTGGTGACGGTCATCGTCACTTCGGGCTCGGTGATAAGTTCGTAGCTGTCGTTGTAAACCTCGGCATTGAACTCCACGGCTTCGTTCTCGTTGACAATCGTGGGGCCTTGCACGCGGAATTGGCTGCGGTCGCTCTTTACCGACAGGTAAAGCACTGTCTTGTTGATGATTTCGTTGAAAGCGTCGTGGTTTTGCTCGTACAGATAGTTGTAGATGCGCCACTGCCATAGGCCGTCGCCGGCAATCACACCCGTTCTTACGCCATGGTTGTCGCCGAAGGTGATAAGTGGATATTGTGTTTCTACATTGCTGATTTTCTGATACATGAAGATGTTAGTGCCGCCGGAGGTCTGGTAGTTGCCGAAGAAGGTGTGCAACGGCGGAAATTTGGGCAGCATCTGCTTGGTTTCATCCGAGAAGGTGAAGGAAGAGAAGTTGCTGTTGTAGGCGGGCACGGCGTCGTTGAACAAGTTCTTGCTCTGGTTGACTTTCACGCCTGCGTCGAGTGTGTTGAAGGCGCTGAGATTGCTCTCTTGTCCCAGGATGAACAGGATGGGCGTGCCAGCCTTGCGTGCCTTTTCGATGAGTGTCGACGCGGGTTGCGTGCGCGAGGGCAGCTGGTGCAGGATAAGTAACGAATACTTGTTGATGTCGCCTTGGAAGTCGGACACCGCAAAGGTCTCCACTTGATACTTCTCGGAGGTCTCGATGGCCTGACTGATGGCGCTGATGTCGGGGTGGGGGGCGTGGTATAGAATGCCGATCTTCTCGCGAGTGTCAACAATCTCGACAAAGAAGGTGGCGTGGTTGTTCTGCGTGGTGATCTCACCGTCCACCTCGCTCAGCGATACCGTATATTTGTAAATGCCCGTGGCCTTGGCTTCGATGAATAATTTTACAGTCTCAAAATGCTGTTTGCCAGAAATATAGATTTCTTTGGTAAACAAGGTCTTCTCTTTGTCGGCGACGGTCAGCATGGTGCGCTTGCCGGCCAGTTGCGTGGCGGCGACCTTCACCTCCACGGGGAACAGGTTGCCCTTGAAAGTCTTGCTGTTATGGTTGATGCCCGCAATCGACAAGTCGGTCTGCATTTCGGGATTGCCCAAGCCAACCGTATGCACGGGAAACTTCACCTGCTGCGCCTTGTAGTAAGGATTTGAGCCTTGATTATAGATGCCGTCGGTGAGCAGTACCAGCGCGCCAACATTCTGGAAAGCGTAAACGCCTGATATTTCGTCAAATATTGCCGATATGTTGGTGTTCTTATCTTTAAAGTCGAGGGCTATATCTTCTTCTGACGAGTTGATAGGGGTGTTCTTCTCGCCAAAATAATAGACTTCGGTCACGTATTTGTTTCCCAAACTGTGGACCAGTTTATTAACTTCTTTGCCGAAATCGTTTTTGTAATAGGCTGAATCCTTGGTTAGTAGCAGTGATTCGGAATTGTCGACGGCAAAGATGATGACGGGCTTCTCGGTGGTTTTGCGTGTCGATTTGATCATGGGGGCTAGCAACAACATCGCAATCAATGTGATGACGAGCCCGCGCAGTGCAAACATCACGTTGCGGGGGCGTTTCCCGTAGTCGATGTTGCGGTTTTTGTAGTAAAGCAAAAAAGCATATCCTGCGCCAAGTAGGAGGCACAAAATAATTAGCCATACGGGGTATTCTGTCAGGATGCTCATTGCTCAAATTTCAAACCGCAAATTTACATCATTTTTTTATATTTTTTCGTAAGAAAAAGATGTGAAGGGATAACCAAAATATTGTATATTTGCATTCCCGAAAAGAAGTTTATTTTTATATATAATTAAATATAAATCAAAATGTTAAGCGATAAATTTGTTAAAAGACACAACGGCCCGAGTAGTGAAGAGGCAGCCAAAATGCTGCAAACTATCGGTGTCAAGACGATGGATGAACTTATTGAGAAAACCATCCCTGCCTCCATTCGTTTGAAAGAGGCGCTTCCGCTGCCCGACGGGCTGACCGAACAAGCCTATTTGAGCGAAGTGAAGGAACTGATGTCGAAGAATAAGATTTACAAATCATATATCGGTATGGGCTATTACAACACGCATACGCCCGCCGTTATTTTGCGCAATGTTTTCGAGAATCCTGGTTGGTACACGGCCTACACTCCCTATCAAGCCGAGATTTCGCAAGGCCGTATCGAGGCTCTGCTTAACTACCAAACCATGATTTCCGACCTGACAGGCATGCCTATCGCCAACGCTTCCATGTTGGACGAGGCCACTGCCGCAGGCGAGATGATGTTGATGTTCTTCCGCAGCCGTAGCCGCGAAGCCGTGAAGAACAACGTATGCAAATATTTCGTTTCGGAAGATGTTTTCGCCCACACTCTCGGCGTGATGAAGACCAACGCCGCCCCGCAAGGCATTGAACTCGTGGTTGGCAAGGCCGACAAAGTGGAACTCGACGATACTTTCTTCGGTGCCATGATTCAATATCCTAACCAACATGGTGCTATCCACAACTATGCCGCTTTTGTTGAAAAGGCTAAGGCTCACAACATCTTCGTTGGTGTGGCTGCCGACCTGCTGTCGTTGGCCATCCTGACTCCTCCGGGTGAATGGGGTGCCGACTGTGTGATGGGTTCAACCCAACGTTTCGGTATTCCTATGGGCTTTGGTTCTCCTGCTGCCGGCTATTTTGCTTGCAAGGAGGATTTCAAACGCCAGATGCCCGGCCGTATCATCGGTATCACCGTTGACGCTGAAGGCAAACGCGCCGTTCGTATGGCCCTTCAGATGCGTGAACAGCACATCAAACGTGAAAGAGCAACTTCCAATATCTGTACCGCCAGCGCCCTGACCGCCATTATGGCCGGCTTCTATGGCATGTGGTACGGTGCAGAAGGATTGAAAAATATCGCCACCAAGATTAACGTGCTGGCTGGCGTTCTTTCGCGCGAAGCCGAAAAATTCGGTTACAAACAGCACAACCAATACTATTTCGATACCCTCTGCTTTGAGGTGCCCGCAGGTATTACTCCCGCTGATGTGGAAAAAGTGGCTCTGGCTCACAAAGTTAACTTCCAATATTGGTGCGAGTCCTGCTTCAGCGTAGCTCTCGACGAGACGGTGACCTTGGACGATGTGAACGAGATTTTGGCCATTCTGGCCGAGGCCGCTGGCAAGCCGTTCACTCCGTATGTTTGCCAAAAATGTGCAAACCCCGCACTGAATATTCCCGCCGAACTGACACGTAAGAGCGAGTTTATGCAGCACGAAATCTTCAAGAAATATCATTCCGAAACGGAGATGATGCGTTACATGAAGATGCTCGAAGTGAAAGACCTTTCCTTGAACCGCGCTATGATTCCGCTGGGATCGTGCACCATGAAGCTCAATGCAGCCGCTGAAATGCTGCCGCTGAGCTGGCCCGAAACCTGCGCCATCCATCCGTTCGCTCCCGCTGATCAGGCAGAAGGCTATCTGGAAATGATTGCCGAAATGAGCCAATGGCTGTGCACCATCACCGGTTTCAAGGCTATTTCACTGCAGCCCAACTCGGGCGCTGCTGGCGAGTATGCCGGTATGACCGTCATCAGAAACTATCACATCGCTCACGGCGAAGGTCACCGCAACATCTGCTTGATTCCTGCATCGGCTCACGGTACCAACCCCGCATCGTCAGCCAAGGCTGGCAACACCATCGTAGTGGTTAATTCAACTCCCGATGGTGAAATCGACGTGGCCGACCTGAAAGCTAAAGCTGAACAATACCGCGATAACCTCTCTTGCCTGATGGTTACTTATCCGTCAACCCACGGCGTATTTGAAGAGGCTATCCTCGACATTATCAAGATCGTTCACGACAATGGCGGTCTGGTTTATATGGACGGTGCTAACATGAATGCCCAAGTAGGCCTCACATCGCCTGGCTTTATGGGTGCCGATGTATGCCACCTCAACCTGCACAAGACCTTTGCTATGCCTCACGGCGGCGGCGGTCCTGGTGTTGGCCCCATTGCAGTGGCAGCCCATCTGGTTGACTTCCTGCCCAAGCACGCCATTATCGAAACCGGCGGCGAAAAAGGTAGTCAGGTGGCTTCCGCTCCTTACGGCAGCGCCTATCTGTTGCCCATCACCTACGGCTATATGAAGATGCTTGGTGGCAACGGCATGACCGAGGCTACACGCTATGCTATCCTTAATGCCAACTATCTGAGAGCCAGATTGCAAGGACATTACAAGATTTTATATACCGGCGCTAACGGCATGTGCGCTCACGAGATGATTCTCGACTGCAACGAATTCGAGAAAACGGCTGGCGTACAAGTTGGCGACATCGCTAAACGTCTGATGGACTATGGCTTCCATGCTCCTACAGTGGCATTCCCCGTACATGGCACATTGATGGTGGAACCCACCGAAAGTGAACCTCTGAGCGAACTTGACCGTCTGTGTGATGCTCTTATCGCCATCCGTCAGGAAATTAGAGATATTGAAGAGGGTAGAGCCGACAAGGTAAACAATGTTATCAAGCGTGCGCCCCACACCATGAGCGTGGTTTGCGCCGACACTTGGGACAGACCTTATACCCGTCAGCAGGCTGCCTTCCCGCTGCCGCATGAGGATAAATATTGGCCCACGGTAAGCAAGATCGACGATGCCTATGGCGATAGAAACTTAGTTTGTCGTTTGTAATTTGATAATACTAAAATAGTTATAGATATGAAAAGAATATTAGTGATTGGAGCCTGCGGACAAATCGGTTCCGAACTGACCCCTGCTTTGCGTAAGAATTACGGCACCGACAATGTGGTTGCTGCCGATATGATTTATCCGTTGAAAGGCGAACTCGCTGAGAGCGGTCCTTCCTGCAAGATTGATGCTACCAATGCTCAAGAGATTGCCGATGCGGTAAAGAAATACAAGATTGACGCCATCTATAACTTGGCTGCTATCCTGTCGGCCAAGGCTGAAGCTAACCCCATGCTGGGCTGGAATGTCGGCATTGGCGCGCTGCTCAACTGCTTGGAAGTATCGCGTGAGATGGGTTGCGCCCTCTTTACCCCCAGCTCTATTGGCGCTTTCGGCCCCGACACTCCGCACGACATGACTCCTCAGGATACTATCCAGCGCCCGCGCACCATTTACGGTGTTACCAAGGTGACTGGCGAGTTGCTGAGCGACTACTATTTCAAACGTTTTGGCGTGGATACTCGTTCGGTGCGTTTCCCTGGCCTCATTTCCAACGTGACGCTGCCCGGTGGCGGTACTACCGACTACGCAGTAGAAATCTATTATGCTGCAGTAAAAGGCGAGAAATTCACTTGCCCCATCGCTAAAGGTACTTACATGGATATGATGTACATGCCCGATGCTTTGAAAGCCGCTATGGACCTGATGGAAGCTGATCCGACCAAGTTGATTCACCGTAACTCCTTTAATATTACGGCAATGAGTTTTGAGCCGGAGCAGATTTATGCTGAAATCAAAAAGCATATTCCTGACTTCCAGATGGAATACAAGTTCGACGAACTGCGTCAGGGTATCGCCGATTCATGGCCCAACTGTATGGACGACCACTGCGCTCGCGAAGAGTGGGGCTTCAAACCTACCTACGATCTCGCTGCTATGACCGTCGATATGATTAAGGTGCTGAAAGCAAAACTGAAATAATCTGATATCTGGATTTATTCGTTGTAATTTAACGATAGGGGCAAATTTAGTTTTGTTCCTATCGTTTTTTTTTATATAATTGCAAGGATGATAGATGAAGGTGGTTTTTTCCATTGGAAATCAGAATTTACTTATTGTAATTAATATTATAAGATATTGTATATGAAAAAGATAATCTTGATTACTGGCGCTATGTTTCTCATTATGATGGGTTATGCGCAGGAAACTATTACCACAACTGGCGGCGAAGCTACGGGCAATGCCGGCAGTGTTAGCTACACCATCGGGCAGATTGCTGTGCAGACCGCTGCCAATGGCAACGCTTCGATAGCTGAAGGTGTGCAGCAACCTTACGAAATCCAAACCGTCGGTGTGGACAACTACCCCCAGATAACATTGGATGCTAAGGTGTATCCTAACCCGACGGCAGACAAATTGACATTGACGGTCAACAATGGCGTAGAGAAGTACGGCCGTAAGTCTCTACAGGTTGCATTGTTCAATAACAACGGTCAATACCTTCGAACCCTGAAAGTCGCCGGTGTCCAAACCGACATTGACATGACTGATCTGTCCTCGGGCACCTACTACCTGCGTGTCACCGACGGCAAACAAACGTTGAAAACGTTCAAGGTGGTGAAAACCACGTAGAGACACACGGCCGTGTGTCTCTACGAAACTCAGAATTCAAAATTCAGAATTCAGAATTTGGTATCCCGATATTTCTTACAGAATAATATTTTCATAATTCAATAATTTCATAATTTCATATAAATGAAAAAACTGCTTACCCTTTTCTTCATGCTGGCCCTGGCGCTGTCCGTTTTTGCCCAGGCACCGCAAAAATTCACCTATCAGGCTGTCGTGCGCGACAATAGCAATAACCTGTTGAGAAACACCGATGTGGCGGTTACCGTTTCCTTGCTGCAAGGCAGCGAGTCGGGCAACGCCGTTTATGCCGAAACCCACAACGCGAAGACCAACGCCAATGGTCTGATGACGCTGCTCATTGGCGGCGGCACCGTAACCTCTGGCAGTTTCGCTGATATAGAGTGGGGCAGCGGTCCCTACTTTGTGCGTGTGGAGAGCAATCTCGGCGACAAAGGCACGCTGACCACCGTGCAGCAACTGCTGAGCGTTCCTTATGCCCAATACGCTAATAAGGTGGGCAACTACACCGAGGCTGATCCCACCGTTCCTGCGTGGGCCAAGGAATCGGAAAAGCCGAATTACGACTATACTGAAATCAAAAACACCCCCGAAATTCCGACTGTTCCGACCAAAGTGAGCCAGTTGGAGAATGACAAAGGC
>JAEERB010000181.1 GCA_016285615.1 Bacteroidales bacterium | reverse complement strand
GCAATGAGTTGGAGATTTACAACAATTATGGAATTGACATGTCCGCGATGGTTAAAGGGAGTCAATATGATGTCAAGGGCTTCATTTTCAACGTGTTTAATGACAGACCTCTGCTTCATGTGACAGAAATCAAGAATCATGTGCAGCTCACTGGCGACCTGAACGACGACGGCGAGGTCACTATTGCCGATGTCAATGCAATCGTCAAAGCCATCCTGTTGAATTCCCAAGACATAACAATGGACGTCAACAACGACGGCGAGCTCAATATCGCCGATGTAAACGCAGTCGTGCATGCCATTCTCTCTTTATACAACTAGACAGTCTCCATCCCCGTAATGGATGAATAATAAAGGAAATGATTACCGGAATCGGTGGTGCCTCATCGGGAACACTACCGGTTCTGGTATGGTTTCGACTTGGGATGATGAGATAATTCTTGTTATCTCTGAATAAATGACTATCTTTGCACCCGCTAAACCTCCGCAAATTCATTTTTACCAATGGAACTTAAAATCCATGAGATTCTTCGGTCCTGTGGTTTTTGAAAGGGGTTTCATTTAATAGTATTACGGATAATAATATGAGTCGAGAACAATCTGCCCTTGTAAAGGGACTGGCAATTCTACTGATGCTGGCATACCATTTCGGTGATGTGTTAGGTACAGTTAAACTACCATCTGAAGTGGGTGTGTTCATAGGAAAAACGTGTCATCCGATTGCGTTTTTTATGGTTGTCAGTGGTTATGGATTGTACTACGCTTATAGGAATAATCGTCTCACTTATAGTTATCTGCTAAAACGCAACTTGCGCCTATTTATCTCATTTTGGCTAGTAGTGCTGCTCTTCGCGGTTGCTCTTGGGTTTTGGTTGAAACCTGAATTGTTTCCAAGGTCTCCTTATCTTGTGCTGACAAACTTTTTAGGCTGGCGTTGGGATTATAACCAGTACACATGGTTCTTGCTGCCATACGTATTTGTCTCACTGGGTTCAAGGGTCATTTTCAAGTGCGTTGACCGTTTAGGCAATATATTATCCATCTTGGTGACTTGCGCTATTTCATTGTTAATGACCTGGTTAATAAGTCGTTACTATATGACTTTCCTGCGCTATAACTATTGGGCATATCATCCCGTATTGGTCCTTCAGACCTTGTCCAACTTCACCTTTGGTGCTGTGATGGCAAGGTGGGTTTTTGCAGGCCATGACTTGACTTGGAGCAGGTTGAAAGGTAAGAATCTGTTGGTATTGGCTTTGCTCGTCATTGTGTTTGTGGTTAAATGGTTATTGCCCATACCGATTGTTCCCTATTTTGCCGCAGTTGTAATTTTGATTCTTCTCCATTTCTCGCCAACAAAATTGATACAGCACGTCTTTGTGCCTCTTGGCAACAAATCAATGATGATGTGGTTTGTTCACGGTTATCTGGCATGGAAACTGTTTAACGACTTTTATCTCATGTTCAAGTGGCCGCCACTCATCTGGCTGGTTTGGGTCATCACGTCTTATTTGGTCGCATGTCTGCTTATGCCGGTTTCAGACTATATGAGTAAGGTCCTGAAGCTGAAATAATTCTCTCCCGATTATCGATTAGACGACACGCTCATCCCATTTTCAGCATCTCGTAACAGAGATGCTGCCGTCTCTATTGTCTATGGGCATGAACGGCTTGGCGTGCACAATTTTGGGAAAACTTCATGGCTTATTCAGGATACCAAGTCTCTTGATGTCATGGGCCAGCGAGTCCGAGAAGATGTCGGCACCTTGTTTGTTCAGGTGCATGGCGTTGTAGAAATAGCTGGTATCGTAGCACAGCCACATATTCGTGTAATCCAGGATGGGAATGTCGTATTTGTCGGCATAATGTTGATAGGTGGCATACACCCGCTTCTGGTCTGTCATCTTGCGGGTGGCGCCGATGTAGATAGGGGAGTACACAAACACCACTTTGATGCCGTCTGCTTTGACTTGGGACAGATATTCGTCAAATCTGCGTGACGTCGTGTCACTGACAACAAACGGAATAGAGTCAATACGCTCAAATGCACTTCCGTTCCACGAGGATTCTTGGCCTCGGAATCCCTTCACAAGGTGCTTCTCGTTATTCGAGAGAAAAACCCATAATCCGCGATGGATATATCGATACATCGGCAAGTACTTTTCTCCAGCGGTAAATGGCTCTTCGTTGAAATAGGCTTTTCTCATGTCCTCATCCCAGAAGTAGGGGAAAAACTGGTATTTATTGTAACCTACTTCATATTTTAGTGCAAAGGCGTCTATGTTCTGGATGATGAGCCTTGGTTTCTTGTTGCGTTTGCGGTAGATGTAGTACTTGTTGATCTGGGTGTTCAGGTTCCTGCCGTCAACGCCCAGGTTGTAGGTGCTTTCGCCCAAGATGCTGTCCATGACCACTGGATTCATATGGTACAACGCTCGGGAACTTCCCATGACAACAACATCGGCTTCAACATCCCCATTCATCACGTCATGCCATGACTCGATAGCAAAGGCATAGTCGTTCGTCTCCTTGGCAACCTGAGAAAACAGGTAGTCCATCACCGTCAGCAACAACCAGAACGGTAAAACAAACGCTACTGTCTTATATATGAACTTTTTCATTGCTGCTATCAGAATTGGAAGTAGATAAACGTTTGGGATGAACCGGCAAACTGGTAACAGATAAGGATAATCAGGTAATAGATGCCCCACCGCACCGCTGCGTGCTTAAATGCAGGTTGACTGCCGAATTGCAACGCGTGCTGCTTGTCACGTTGCAGCCATTCCACTGCCAGCAGCGCAATGCCGAGCAGCAGGTAGGTACCACCCTTGACAAGCGAGGCGTCAAAGAACTTGTTGCTCACCATCGCCGTGAGGAATTGCCACGCCTGCGTCATCGTCTCGGCACGGAAGATAATCCAGCCGATTACGGCCAGGAAGAACGTCAACCCCATCTGCAGCGTTTCCTTGATGTTGGGGAATAAGCGACCATGCGCCACCACTTGCTTGTATTTGGTGTTGATGCCGAACAGGTTATAGATGGCCAGCAGGGTGGCGTGGAACAAGCCCCAGCAGACGAATGTCCAGTTCGCTCCGTGCCACAGACCGCTGACGGCCCACACGATAAAGACGTTGCGGATGATTTTCCATTTGCCGCAACGGCTGCCACCCAGCGGAAAATAAATGTAGTCACGGAACCATGTGGTCAACGAGATATGCCAACGGCGCCAGAACTCAGGAATACTGCGCGAGAAATACGGGAAATTGAAATTCCGCATCAGGTTAAACCCGAACAACCGGGCACATCCGATGGCAATATCTGAATAGCCCGAGAAATCGCAGTATATTTGGAACGTAAATAGCACACCGAGCAGGAACAGCGACACAGCGGGCAGGTCCTGGTATTGGTCCCAGTAGTCATTCACGATTTTGGCACAGTTGTCAGCAACGACAAGCTTTTTAAGGAATCCCCACAGCATCTGCCTCAAGCCGTCAACAGCTTGGGCGTAATCAAAGCGACGTTCCCTCTGGAACTGTGGCAGCAGGTTCGTGGCACGTTCGATAGGGCCAGCCACCAGCTGCGGGAAGAAACTGATGTAGACGAAGAACTCCACCACGTCATGTGTTGCGCGCAGTTTCTTCTGATAGACGTCGATGCTGTAACTCAAGGCCTGGAAGGTATAGAAACTGATGCCCACAGGCAGGACAATGTTCACGGTCACGTTGTCCAGATGGTATCCCAACAACGAATCCAACAGCATGTTCAAACTCTCGGTGAAGAAGTTAAAATATTTGAAAATGAAGAGGATAGTGAGGTTAATCACAATGTTGCAGGCACTTACGAGTTGCTGAAAACGACGTTTCCCCTCAAAATGCTCCAGCAGCAAACCACTGGCAAAACTGCAGCACGACGTAATGGCAATCAATATCAGGAATCTCCAGTCCCACCAGCCATAGAAGACATAACTTGCAGCCACCACCAGCAGATTTTGCCAACGGCGACCACGAAAAACAAACCAATAGAGAACAAACACTATCGGCAGGAACAGGAAAAACTCCAGAGAATTAAAAAGCATATCCCCTTTATTACTTCATTTTCAATAAATCCTGCTGCAAGAAACCCTACACCAGGCGTGTTATAGAAATGATGAGTTATAGCGTTGCAAAGGTAATCATTTTCTCATTACCCCTCCCCAATAATAAAGAAAAATCACCCCACCTCAATGCCGCCCCCCGTGTCAGGTTCGCCGCCGCGACAGGGTCGACTATGCCGCGGCTCCCGCCGCGGCCCCTCGTGTCAGGTTCGCCGCCCCCGCGTCAGGGTCGACCATGCCGCGGCTCCCGCTGCGGCCCCTTCGCCCGTTTTGTCCTGCGTCAGCGCCACCGCCCCCGCGACAGGGTCAACCATGCCGCGGCTCCCGCCGCGGCCCCTGTTCCCGCCGCTCCTTCGTCAGCGCCCCCGCCCCCGCGTCTGGGTCGGCCATGCCGCGGCTCCTGCCGCGGCCC
>JAEERB010000022.1 GCA_016285615.1 Bacteroidales bacterium | reverse complement strand
GATACGGTGCGCAAACTCTTCGCCACGGCACACGATGGCGTCGCACACGGCGAGCCGAAAGCCAATGTGCAGCAGTTCTCATTCAACTCAAAAGGAGCATGCCCCGCTTGTGGTGGCAAAGGTGTCATCGTTTCCGATATGGCATTTATGGAATCCATCGAGACGGTGTGCGACCTCTGTCATGGGACACGCTATAATGCTGAAACACTGAAATATACATATAAAGGCAAGAATATTGCTGAGGTGATGGACCTGTCGGTGGAGGAAGCGCTGGAATTTTTTGAAGGCCAGTCGTTTACGCCTCAGTTGCAAGCACTTTACGATGTCGGTTTGGGCTATTTGCATCTCAACCAGGCGATGACCACTTTGAGTGGTGGCGAGTTGCAACGCGTGAAGTTAGCCTCTTTCCTGCATCGCCGTGGCGAGATTTTCATCCTCGACGAGCCGACCGACGGCCTTCATTTGGACGATGTGCGCAAGTTGTTGCACTTGTTCCACAAGATGACCGATGCCGGCAATACCATGATTCTTATCGAACACAGTCTGGATGTGATGAAGGAAGCCGATTATATCATTGAGTTGGGCCCTGGTGGCGGCGAGGCAGGTGGCGATTTGCTCTTTGCTGGCACGCCCCAAGAGATGCTGCAATGCGAAAAAAGTGTGACACGCCCGTATCTACAGGCTTCATTGCCAAAGGCGTAACAATTCACAATTCACGATGCATAATGCACAATTGGAATAGGGAGTAGTCAATAGACCGATGTGTTCTTTGTTCTTTGAATTTTGAATTCTGTTCTTTGATTTTCCTTGTTATAAATAAAACTCCCCTGTAAGCCTTCTATATTCTTCGCTGAAAGTGCCGTTGGCAGAGTGAATGGTGCAACTCTGTGTAATGAGGGGTTCTCGCTTTCGGCTGTAGCCTGCCACAACGCGGCTGACAGGCTTACCAGGGGCAGAAGTGATTTCCATCAGGAAGTTTCGATGAAGACGACTGTTTAACTCCCGGTGAAATTGCGCCATCTCTTCGGGTGGCAGGATGAGGAAAAAGCGGCCGTCGGCTGACAATAGTTGGCAGACACTGTTTGCCAGGTCGCTGAACGACAGTGTGCTGTCGCGATGCTTGCTCAGCTGTCGGTCGGCGCGGTCGGGCTTGAGCGAGTCGCCGAAGTAGGGTGGGTTGGTGACGATAAGGTCATAGCTGTCAGGGTGATGCACTGCCCACTGTTGGACGCTGCATTGCTCGAACAGGAAATGCTGTCCTTGGTAGGAGGGGAAGAGTTCCAGATTGTGTCGGGCTTCGAGAATGGAGGCTTCATCGATGTCGAGGCCGGTGATGTGCTGTTCTTCTTTGTAAGTCGAGAGGCGCCATGCTAAGCTGTAGGCGATGATACCACAGCCGCAGCCGATGTCCAGCACGTGGTGTGCGGGCTTTAGCGGTACAGCCGCCGCCAGCAGGACGCTGTCGGTGCCGATTTTGAGCGTGCTGTGCTCGTGGTATAATGAAAAATGTTTGAAATGAAACATTTATGAAAGATATATGTCTATCAGGCCGTCGGGGGCGTTGATATAGATGGTCTTGTTCTCGCGGTCTATCTTCTCGAAGATCTCGTCGATGGCGGGAACGAGTATCTCTTTGTCGTTCAGCTCGATTTGCATGATGGGCTGGTGCGAGATGTCGATAAAGTCCTTGCACGTGCCAATGTTGCCGTGTTCTTTGTCGATGACGGTGAAGCCGATCACTTCGTGGAAGTAGAACTTGTTGCCCGTGAGTGGGGGCAGTTCGCTGAGGGGCAGGTAGAGCTCCGCTTTGAGCAGGTTGCGGCACTCCTCGGCGCCCACATCGGCAAACTTGACGACGGCGGTGTTGCCCTCGCGGTACTGGATGTCCTCAATCATATAGGGAAGCAACTCTCCGCCGATGTTGATAAATACCGAGCGGAGGGTTGCATATTTCCACGGTTCGTCGGTGTCGAGATAGATGACCACCTGTCCTTGGTAACCAAAGGTCTTGCTGATGGTTCCGAGGTAGAAGAAATCTTCCATATTATAGTATGCTATTGTTCGATAGGCAGAGGCATGTCGATTTGTTCGTTCCACGGCAGACCGTATTTGCCGATTTCGGCCATGAACGGATCCGGGTCAAACTGCTCGATGTTGAAGACGCCGGTGCCGGACCATTTGCCGGTCAGTATCATCTTGGCGCCCAGCATGGCGGGTACGCCGGTGGTGTAGGATACAGCTTGTGCGCCGATTTCCTTGTAGCAGGCGGCGTGGTCGCAGTTGTTCCATACATAGTAGGTGCGTTCTTTGCCGTCTTTGATACCTTTAATCTGGCAGCCGATGGAGGTCTGTCCCTTGTAGCCTTCGCCTAATGATGATGGCTCGGGCAGCACGGCCTTAAGGAACTGCAGAGGCACGATTTCCTTGCCTTCGTAGTTGATGGGCTTGATGCTGGTGAGGCCGACTTCTTGCAGCACGTTCAGCACGGTGATGTATTTCTGTCCGAAGGTCATCCAGAAGCGGGCGCGCTTGATGCTGGGGTAGCTCTTTACGAGCGATTCCAGCTCTTCATGGTAGAGCAGGTACGACTCGCGGTCGCCGATGTTGGGATAGTTGACGGGTTTGTGGATCGACATCGGGTCGATTTCTATCCATTGTCCGTTTTCCCAGTATTTGCCACGTTGGGTGATTTCGCGGATGTTGATTTCAGGGTTGAAGTTAGTGGCGAAAGCCTTGCCATGGTCACCAGCGTTGCAGTCCACGATGTCGAGGTAGTGGATCTCGTCGAAGTAATGCTTGGCAGCATAGGCCGTATAGACGCTGGTTACGCCGGGGTCGAAGCCGCAGCCTAACAGGGCGAGGATGCCAGCTTCTTTGAAGCGGTCCTGATAGGCCCATTGCCATTTGTACTCAAACTTGGCCACATCCTTGGGCTCGTAGTTGGCGGTGTCCATGTAGTTGGTGCGGGTAGCCAGACAGGCGTCCATGAGCGGCAGGTCCTGGTAGGGGAGTGCCACGTTGATGAGCAGGTCGGGTTTATATTGTTCTATTAAAGCAATGGTTTCCTGTACGTTGTCGGCATCCACTTGGGCGGTTTGGATGCGGTTGCCACCGATGGCAGCGGCAATCTTGTCGCATTTTGCTTTGGTGCGGCTTGCCAGCATGATTTCGGTGAACACTTCGGGTACGGATGCGCATTTGTGCGCCACAACGGAACCAACGCCGCCGGCTCCAATGATTAATACTTTTGCCATAGTCTTTATATTTTAAATTGTAATTTCGTTTTGGATTTGCAAATATAAGAATAAACTGAAAATTGAAAACTGAAAATTGAGAGAGGAGAGAGGAGAGAGGAGAACGGAGAACGGAGAGTTTATACCCCCTCACTTCTCACTCTTCACTCCTTAGTTTCTTAACTTCTTAACTTTCCAATCATTCTATCGCGCTCTATATCAACCAAATACACTCATCCCGTTCATTTATTTTCAAAAAAAATCTTCAAGATGTTGTGCGAATAAAAAAATGTTGTATTTTTGCAGCCTGATTTTTAGAGGTTAAAATAAATAGGAAATATAATGAAAAGGACTTATCAACCCTCCAACAGGAGACGCAAAAACAAACACGGTTTTAGAGAACGCATGTCAACCGCTAACGGCCGTCGCGTACTGGCCGCACGTCGTGCCAAGGGTCGTAAGAGATTGACCGTTTCTGACGAAAGCATGGGTAGAAAATAATATGTTTTTTTTCATGAAACCCATTGCGAGGCTACCTGAAGAGGTGGTCTCGTTTTGTTTTGTTTGAGTGAGAAATGAGAAAACTGAAAATTGAAAACTGAAAACTGAAAACTAGGAAGTGAGGAGTGAATAGTGAGAAGTTAAGGAACTAAGGAGTTAAGTGTTGTTGAGTTGTTGGTGTCATTCCGAGGCGGTGGTTGAGCTTGCCGAAAACACTGTCGAAGGAATCCCTTTGAATTTGTTCTTTGAATTCTGAATTCTGAATTCTGAATTCTGAACTTCCACCACTTGCGGTGTCCTCTATTTGGCTGTTAATAAGCCGTTTCCCGTTGATGGGAGCGTCGGGTTTCAAAAAAAATCAAAAAAATCATCTAAGGTGTTGATTATATGAAATAATATTGTAATTTTGCAGCCCCAAAAACCGATTATTATCTTTCTTAAAATTTGAAAGTTGAATCATGAGAAGCGGGTGGGTGAACGCCTGTTTCTGTAAAAGAAAAAGTTAAAAATGAACACATTAAGTTACAAGACAATTTCTGCTAACGAGAAGATCGTTAAAAAAGAATGGGTGTTGATTGATGCGGAAAACGAAGTGGTTGGCCGTCTGGCAACTGTCGTAGCTCGTATTTTAAGAGGCAAGACCAAAACTTACTACACTCCTCATTTCGATTGCGGCGACAACGTAGTCATCATCAATGCAGACAAAGTAAGATTCACTGGCAACAAGTTGACTGAAAAACAATATGTTCGTCACACTGGTTATCCCGGTGGTCAGCGTTTTGCCACTCCCAAAGAGGTTTTGAAAAAGAACCCCATCGCCATTGTAGAACATGCAGTAAGAGGCATGCTCCCCAAGAACAGACTGGGAGATCAACTCTACAGAAACTTACATGTTTATGCTGGTCCTACTCATCCGCACGAAGGTCAGCAGCCGAAATTAATTAACATCAACGAAATCAAATAACAAAAATGGAAGTAATAAATACGTTAGGTAGAAGAAAGACCGCTGTTGCCAGACTTTATATGAAAAAAGGCAGTGGTCAAATTATAATCAACAACCGTGATTATAAAGAGTATTTTCCGTTGGCAACATTACAATATGTTGTAGTACAACCTCTCCAGATTGCAGAAGTTGAAGGTCAATACGACCTCAAAGTTAACCTGGATGGCGGTGGCATGGCAGGTCAGGCCGAGGCATTGCGTCTGGCTATCGCCAGAGCCCTCGTGGAAATCAACCCCGAAATCCGCCCCGCACTGAAGTCGAAAGGTTTGCTGCGTCGTGACCCGCGTATGGTTGAGCGTAAGAAACCCGGACAACCGAAAGCTCGTAAGAGATTCCAGTTCAGTAAACGTTAAAAGAAGTTTAGTATCGAAATTGCTGAGACTTCGGGCCTGGGTCCGGACTACCCAGCAATTGATTTTAATGAATGTAAACAAATAAAAAAAATGGCAAAAGTAACTTTTGAAGAATTATTAGACGCTGGTTGTCACTTCGGACACCTCAGAAGAAAATGGAATCCCGCAATGGCTCCTTACATCTTTATGGAGAAAAACGGTATCCACATCATCGATTTGTACAAAACTGCCGACAAGTTGGAAGAGGCTTGCGCTGCTGCCAAACAAATCGCCAAATCAGACAGAAAAATCTTGTTTGTTGCCACCAAAAAGCAGGCTAAGGAAACCGTAGCCGAACTGGTAAAACAAGTGAATATGCCTTACGTGACCGAACGTTGGCCTGGCGGTATGCTGACCAACTTCTACACCATCAGAAAGGCTGTGAAGAAAATGAGCGATATCGACCGCCTGATGAACGGTCCTCAATTCAACGCCATCTCCAAGAGAGAGAAACTGCAAATCCAACGTGAGAGAGCCAAACTGGAGAAGAACCTCGGTTCTATCGCCGACCTGTCGAAGCTCCCCGCCGCCGTATTTGTAGTGGATATCTTGAAAGAGCACATCGCCGTTGCTGAGGCACGTCGTCTGAGCATCCCCACTTTCGCTATTGTGGACACCAACTCGAACCCCAACCTGATCGATTTCCCCATCCCCGCTAATGACGATGCTTCGAAATCTATCTCCGTTATCGTGAAGGCTATCTGCGAGGCCATCAAAGAAGGCCTGGCTGAAAGAGCTCTGAACAAAGACAAAGTGGAAGAAGAAGTAGAGGAAGTTGAAGAAGTTGCTGCTCCTGCTGCTACCGAAGTAGAGGAAGAGGAAGAACCCGCTCCCGAAGCTGAAAAAACTACCATCAAGAAAGTTAAAAATGTGGTAGAAGAAGAAAACAGCGAAGACAAACCCAAACGCAAAAGAACCACTGTTAAGAAGGCTCCCGCCAAAGCAGCTAGTTCAAAATAATTCATTCAGTTATTAACATAAAAAAATATCAAGATATGGCTATTACTGCTGCTGATGTAAATAAACTCAGACAAATGACTGGCGTTGGTTTGATGGACTGCAAACACGCCCTCGTAGAAGCTGACGGCGATTTTGACAAAGCTATCGACATCCTTAGAACCAAAGGACAGAAAGTGGCTGCCAAACGTGCCGACCGCGCTTCGAACGAAGGTCGCGCCATTGCCAAAACCAATGCTGATAAGACTTTCGCCGCTGTTGTAGTGGTTAGCTGCGAAACCGACTTCGTTGCCAAGAATGGTGAGTTCGTTGCTTTCGCCGACAATTTGATCGACGCTGCCATGAAGAACGGTATCGAGACCAGAGAAGACCTCCTGAAGATGGTCATTGACGGTACCACCGTTGAAGAGCACATCACTCTGCTGACCGGTAAAACTGGTGAGAAAGTGGAACTTCCCGCTTACAATGTAATTAAAGGTGACTGTGTGGCTGCTTACAACCACATGGGCAACAAACTGGCCGTTATCGCTGGTTTCAACATGAAGGGCGAGAAAGTTGAAGAAGCTGCTCACAGCGTAGCAATGCAGATTGCCGCTATGAATCCTATGGCTGTTGATGCTTCTTGCATCTCTCAAGAAACCAAGGATCACGAGCTGGCTATTGCTAAGGAAAAGACCAGAGACGAGCTGATTCAAAAGGCTGTTGAAGTTGCTTTGAAGAAAGCCAACATCAACCCCAACCTCGTGGATTCCGATGATCACATCGCTTCCAACATCACCAAGGGTTGGTTGACCGAAGAAGAAGCTGCCAAGGCTCGCGAAATCAAAGTTACCGCCGCTGAGGAAAAAGCTAAAACTTTGCAAGACGCCATGATCAACAACATTGCTCAAGGCCGTCTGAACAAGTTCCTCAAGGAAAACACTTTGATGGATCAGGATTTCATCGACGACAGCAAAATGTCGGTAAAAGACTTCCTGAATTCAGTAGAAAAAGGCCTTGTCTGCACAGGTTTCTTCCGTCAGCAGTTAGGCGCATAAGTCTTATTTAAAAGATATTTCCAACAGGGTAATCGCAAGATTACCCTGTTTTTTTATGCCAAAATTTTTCGCTTCTTACTTTTTTGTCTTATTTTTGTGCTTTCATTTTCAAAAAACTAAAATCCTGATAATTATGGAAGAACTAGAGAAAACACAAGTGGAGCAGGAGCAGCCCGAAATCAAAATGCCCGAAAACGCCTACCGTGAATTGAAAGAGGGTGAGGAGTACAAGCCCATCCTTTTGGGCGAAAAGAAATATCCCGAACTGAACGCATGGACGATTGTCTGGGGTATCCTCATGGCCATCATCTTTTCGGCAGCAACCGCCTACGCCGGCTTGAAGTTCGGACAGGTGTTTGAGGCCGCCATCCCCATCGCCATCATCGCCGTGGGTGCCTCGACGATTGCCAGACGTAAAGGCGCTCTTTCGGAGAATGTGCTGATACAGTCGATTGGTGCCAGCTCGGGCGTCATTGTGGCCGGCGCCATCTTTACCCTGCCCGCCATCTATATCATCCAAGAGAATAACCCTGGTATGGAGCTGAATGTCAACTTCTTCCAGATATTCTTGGCTTCGCTGTTCGGTGGCTTCTTAGGCATCCTTTTCTTGATTCCTTTCAGAAAATATTTCGTGTCGGATATGCACGGCAAATATCCCTTCCCTGAAGCAACCGCCACAACCGAAATTCTGGTGTCGGGAGCTAAGGGCGGAAGCCAGCTTAAACTGTTATTAGTCAGTGGTTTGATTGGTGGTTTGTACGATTTCTTCATGACCACATTCCAATTCTGGTCAGAGACCATCTCGACACGTATGACCACTTGGGGAGAAAGGTTGGCGATGAACCATAAGTTTGTCTTCAATTTGAGTGGCACGGGCATCCTGTTGGGTACGGGCTATCTGATTGGCCTGAAATACGCCACTATCATCTGCGCTGGTTCTTTCCTCTCGTGGTGGGTGATTATCCCGCTGTTGGGCGCTTACGGCGTGACCGCTGACGGTACCCTGATGAGCACGATGGACCCCGACTTGATTTACAAAGGCTATGCCCGTCTGATAGGCATTGGCGGCATCGCTATGGCCGGTATTTTAGGCGTCATCAAGTCGGCTGGTGTTATCAAGACCTCGATGGGCACTATCTTCAAGAGCAATAAAGGTGCAGCTGGTACGGCACAACAGCAGGTGCTCCGTACTCAACGCGATATCTCGATGAAGATTATCCTCTTCGGTTTCCTCGGCTTGCTGGCTGTGATGGGCATCTTCTTCGCTTTCGGCGGCTTACAGATGAACCTTACGCAAGTGATTGTGGGATTGCTCATTGTCTTCATCTTCGCCTTCTTGTTTACCACAGTGGCTGCCACGGCTATCGCCACGGTGGGCAGCAACCCTGTGTCGGGTATGACCATGATGACGCTGATTCTTTCCTCGTTTATCTTAGCAGCTGTTGGTTTGAAAGGCACGGCCGGTATGGTCACCGCACTCATCGTGGGTGGCATTGTTTGCTCGGCCTTAGCCATGGCAGGCGGCTTCATCACCGACTTGAAAATCGGTTACTGGATTGGCTCGTCTCCCTACAAACAGCAGGCCTTCAAGTTTGTTGGCACGCTGGTGTCGGCATTGACGGTTGGCGCTGTAATTATCCTGTTGTCAAACACATACGGTTATGATGCTAACAACGGTGGTTTGGTGGCTCCGCAGGCCAACGCCATGGCTGCCATCGTAGAGCCGCTCATGTCGGGACAGGGCGCCCCGTGGATTCTCTACATTGTGGGTGCCATTATCGCCTTACTGCTTGATATGATTGGCATTCCCGCTTTGGCCTTCTCGCTCGGTATGTTTATTCCGTTGCAACTGAATATACCTTTGCTCGTGGGTGGTGCCATTGCTTGGTACGTAGGCTCGAGAAGCAAAGATCCCGAAGTGAATAAGATGCGTAAGGATAAAGGTACGCTGTTGGCTTCCGGTCTGCTGGCAGGTGCTGCCATCTTCGGCGTTATCAGCGCTATCCTGGCCTCTACGGGCGTTAACTTAGCTATGCCTGCATCGTATGTTCAGTCGCCGTGGGCTGGCATCTGCGCTATCGTGATGTATGTGGCCCTGTGCGCATACCTGATCTTACATTCCATGTCGGCAAAGAAAGAGTAGGAGGGGCGATGAGAATAGTTTGTGTGGAGCCGATTGGCATCAGCCAGGCCCAATCGGAAGAGTTTAAGAGTCAATATGTCGCTATGGGGCACGAGTTTGTGTGGTATGGCGACCGCAAGGAAGACGCGGCCACATTGACCGAGCGCATGCGCGATGCCGATATTGTCATCATCTCCAACATCCGGCTGCCTCGCGAGGTGCTGTCGGCTTGTCCGAAACTGAAAATGCTGTCGGTGGCCTTCACTGGCATCGACCATATCGATACCGATTACTGTCGTGAGCACCATATCTGCGTGTGCAACGCCTCTGGCTATGCCACGGTGGCGGTGGCCGAACTGGCCATCGGTCTGATGCTGGATGTGTACCGCCGCTTGACCGTGTTGGATGCTGCTACTCGTCAGGGTGGCACGCGCAACAATTTCCTGGGGCGCGAGCTGGCTGGCAAGACAGTCGGCATTGTCGGTACGGGCGCTATAGGCTGTCATACTGCGCTGCTGCTGAAGGCGTTGGGCTGCCGTGTGCAAGTGTGGAGCCGCAGCGAGCGCGCTGTGATGAAGGAGAACGGCATTCCCTACGTGGACTTGGACACGCTGATGCGCACGTCGGACATCATCTCGCTACATGTGCCGCTAACGCCTGAGACACACCATCTTATCTCAGCCGAGAAGTTGGCCTTATGCAAGCCTACGGCTGTGCTGATTAACACGGCGCGCGGCAATGTGGTGGATATGGATGCACTGGCCAAGGCTTTGAACGAAGGCAAGTTGGCTGGTGCGGGCATCGATGTGTTCGAGAAAGAACCTCCGTTGGCCACGAATCATCCGCTGTTGCAAGCGCCTAATTGTGTGGTAGTTCCGCATGTCGGCTACGCTACAAGGGAAGCGTTCGACATTCGCATAGGTATTGTCAACGACAATGTAAAGGCATGGCTGGCTGGCAAGCCCGTCAATGTGAAGATTTAGTGGTAATAACGCGGTGGCAGGCGATCCACATCAAGGCACCGCGGAAAATCAGGAACAGCAGGAAGGCTATCCAGAGGCCGTCATTGCCCAGTACGGGAGACAGCAGGTAGTAGCCGCCGAAAAAGACAGCCGTGGCGATGAACATGATGTTGCGCATGGCTTTGGAGGCGGTAGCACCGATATAGATGCCGTCGAACAGAAAGGCTGCAAAGCCTGCCACGGGCACGGCTGCAGTCCACCGCATGTAGCTCATAGCGGTGGCCACCACTTCGCTTTTATCGGTAAACAATCGTAATATCCATTCGCCATAGAAGATGTAAAGCACGGTGAATAGGAACGTTAAGCCGCATCCCCAATAGACCAGATAGCGAATCACCTTGCGTAATGAAGGCTCGTCTTCGGCTCCGATGAAGCGGCCCACCAATGCCTCTCCGGCGTATGCAAAGCCGTCCATGATGTACGAGAACAGTGTGAACAACTGCATCAGTAGCGTGTTGGCCGCCAGGATGTCATCGCCCATGTGGTAGGAGATGAAGGGTATAAAGGAGAAGACGGCCACGAGGCAGAGTGTGCGCAGGAAGATGTCGCTGTTGAGGTGGAAAAAGCGCTTCATATCGTTCCACCGCAGACTCTCCTTGATGTGGATATGTTGGCGTAGATGTCCATATTTGTATAGCCAGCAGCCGATGGCCATCAGCAGGCCGTAGTATTGCGCCAGCACGGTGCCGAGCGCTACGCCGGCGATGTCCATGTGGAAGACCATGACAAACAGCAGGCTAAAGAGGATATTGACGATATTGAGCAGGATGGCGATGATCATAGGCGTGCGCGAGTCCTGCATGCCGATAAACCAGCCTTTGAGTACGTAGAGTCCTAAGGTGGCGGGTGCCGCCCAGATGCGTACGTAGAAGTAGGTGAGTGTGAGTGCGATAAGCTGGGGGCTTCGGTTGATGAGGCGTCGTGCCAGTTGGGCTATGGGCACTTGCAGCACAAGCAGTAGCAGAGCGGCGCTGAGGGCGATGGTGATGCCGCGCACGAGGATACGGAGCGTCTCATCGGTGTTGTTGGCGCCGTAGGCCTGGGCGGTAAGTCCGCTGGTGCCCATGCGCAGGAAGCCGAAATTCCAGTATATCAGGTTGAAGATGGTGGTGCCCAGCGCGATAGCACCGATGTGGGTGGCGTCGCCAATGTGGCCTACAATGGCCAAATCGACCATGCCCAGCAGCGGTACGGTGATATTGGTGATGATGTTGGGCAGCGTGAGCCGCAGGATCTGTTTATTCATGCTTCGCAAAAAGTGATGCAAAAGTAAGAATTATTCCATTTTTTATTGAAAATAATTATTCGCTTATTGTTTGTTGAAAAAAAATCGTGTAACTTTGCCCCTTCAAAAACCATTAAAAAAAGACCCTCAAGGTCTTTAACCTTTAACCGTCATTTATTATGCATATAGCAGTCGCAGGCAATATTGGTTCCGGAAAGACCACGCTGACAGGTATGTTGGCCAAACACTTCGGTTGGGAGCCCATGTTCGAGAGTGTAGTTAACAACCCCTATTTGGCCAGTTTTTATGAAGACATGCAACGTTGGTCGTTCAACTTGCAGGTCTATTTCTTAAACAGCCGTTTCCGTCAGGTGATAGAGATTCGTCAGAAGAAGAAAGACATCATCCAAGACAGAACCATCTATGAGGATGCCTACATTTTCGCGCCCAACCTGCATGCCATGGGCTATATGCCGACCCGCGACTTTGAGAATTATGCCTCTCTGTTTGAACTGATGGCGCAATTTTTGCAAGCGCCTGATTTGCTGATATATCTGCGTGCAGATACTTCCACATTAGTGTCGCAAATCCAGAAGCGCGGTCGTGAGTATGAGAACTCTATCCGCATCGACTACCTGCAGAATCTGAACGAGCGCTACGAGGAGTGGATCTCCAACTACAAGGCTGGCAAGTTGTTGATTATTGATGTCAACACGCTGAAGTTTGCCGAACGCGCTGAAGATTTTGGAGAAGTGATTGAGAAGGTCAACGCCGAGTTGTTCGGATTGTTCAAGTAGAGGCGATTTTCACATTGTTTCAGCCAACAACATCACGTTCATGCAGAGGCATGGCGTTTCATTGTGTGCGCTATATTTTAAAATGAAATAATACATACTAACCTTAACTAAAAATAATACGTTATGTTTTTTGACAAGAAGATTTTAGATAGTGTGAAGAACATCATTGTTGTTGCTTCCGGCAAGGGCGGCGTAGGTAAATCGACTGTGGCCGCTAACATGGCCATTGCTTTGGCCAATCAGGGTTACAAGACGGCGTTGGTGGATGCCGACATTTATGGTCCGTCGATGCCGGCCATGTTTGGCATCACGCACGAGATGATCAAGGCGGTGCAGATTGACGGTCAGGAGATGATGGTGCCGTTTGAGAAATATGGTGTCAAAATCAACTCCATTGGCTTTATGATTGATACGCAGAGTGCTGTCATCTGGCGCGGACCGCTGGCGGCAGGTGCCATGTCGCAACTCATCACCAACACGATGTGGGGCGAGATAGACTATATGATTATCGACTTCCCTCCGGGCACGGGCGATATACAAATCTCTGCTATTCAGCAGTTTGAGATTGATGGCGCCATTGTGGTGACCACCCCTCAGGTGATTGCCGTGAACGATGCCCGTCGTGGTGCCGAGATGTTCTCGCCGCGGATGATGAATGTGCCGTTGATTGGTGTAGTGGAGAATATGTCGTGGTTCACGCCGCAGAACCATCCTGAAGAGAAATATTTCCTCTTTGGTGAGGGTGGTGGACAGGCCTTGGCTGAAGAGTTTAGCACAGATTTGCTGGCGCAGATTCCGTTGATTAAGGATGTGGGCACGGCTGCCGAGAATGGCGCCAACCTGCTTGCGACGGCGCCCGAGAGCGTTAAGGAGGTCTTCACCAACTTGGCCAACAGCATGCGCCAACGTTTGCAGCAGATTAAGGAGAACCGCAAACCCGAAACGATGAAGATTGCGGTGCCAACCAAGGATAACAACGTGGATGACCACTTTGGCCACTGCGACCATTACACCGTTTTTGAGGTTGACTCGCACCGCAAGGTGGTGAACCGCACCGAAGTTGCTTCTCCCGATGGTTGTGGTTGCCAGTCGGATATCGCCTCCAAGTTGGCAGAGATGGGTGTGACCGTCATGCTGGCGGGCAATATGGGCGACGGCGCCAAGGAAGTGCTTCAGGAACAACATATTACCGTCATTAGAGGCTGCTCTGGCAATATCGACGAGCTGGTAAAGCAGTTCATGGATGGTCAGATTTCGGATTGCGGTCACGGCTGTGGCGGCCACGAAGGCGGCTGTTCGCACAACTGCGGCCACAAACACTAATTGACAATTGATAATTTACAATTCTGAATTTTGAACTTTGTTCTTTATTCTTTGTTCTTTATTCTTTGTTCTCCGTCTTCTAAATTGCAACAAAAAAAAAGGGATACCATTTGGCGTCCCTTTTTTTTATTCTGTTTTGTCTTTCGGCTGTTCCGTTTCTGTTTCGGTGGGAGGCAGTTTCCACGAGTTTATGTCGTTCATGGTGCGGCTCAGGCCAATGGTTGTGAATGAGATAATCCCTTGGACTGCTTTGGTGATGGCAGGCTCGATGGTTTTCAGCTCTTCGGATGAGAACTTGCCGAGGACGAAGTCCACTTGGTAGCCTTGTGCAAAGTCGTGGCCGATGCCGAAGCGTAGGCGCGGGAAGTTGCTGTGCCCCAGTGTTTCGATGATATGGTTGAGGCCGTTGTGGGAGCCGCCGCTGCCTTTGGGTTTCATGCGCAGTGTGCCCAATGGCAGGTCGAGGTCATCGGAGATGACCAGCATGCTGTCGGGGGCGATTTTTTCTTTGTCGAGCCAGTAGCGGACAGCGTTGCCACTGAGGTTCATGTAGGTGGTGGGCATGATGAGCGTGAGCGCACGGCCTTTGTATTTGGCGTGTGCCACGTAGGCGTAGCGCTCCTGCTGGAAGGTGGCCGACAGTTTTTGAGCCAGCGCATTCACCACCTCAAAGCCGATATTGTGGCGCGTGCCGGCATATTGGTTCTCGGCGTTTCCCAGACCTACAATCAGAAATTTTTTGTTGTCCTCGTCCATGCTGGAATTTTTGGCAAAGATAAGGATTTTACGAATGCAGGATTCACAATTCATCATGCGAAGCGAAATCTCTTAGCTAATTTTCTTCTTCCTCTTCTTTTTCGTGAGGTCGTATGAATCCAATTGAATGGTGCTGTAAGGGAGAATGGGTTGGCTTTTCAGATGATTGCAGTTCAGCCAAGGCGATACTGATTGCATCGAGTTGGGCACAAATGCTCTCATTAATGTCATTTTGGTCGGCGAGAATGTTGTTCATCTCTTTTCTGATATCTTCAATCTGCTTTCTTAAGTCGAGATAGGTAGCGGCAATAGGCAGTTCAGCTAGATGACGGTATGCGACGAAGGCTCGCATGATTTTCCGGTTGGCTTGTATGGCGACTTCAGATCGTAGCACACTGCTTAGCATTGAAACGCCGATTTCAGTAAATGCATAAGGTTGGAATCTTTGTTTTCTTATGGATTTTGCGGTCACAAATTGTGACCGCAACTCTGGAATATCCTCATTGTTAATAGGATATGTGTTAAGGGTTTGTGCGATGATGGATCTCCATTCAGCTTTTGTAAGTTGAAACATGAATTCTTCACCCTCAAATCGTTTGGGATTTCTTTTAACCGCCTGATTGAGAACTTTTGTTTCAACTTGATAGATGCGCGCAAGGTCGTAGTCCAGCATCACACGTCGTCCGCGAATGACATAAATTAGATTTTGTATTGTTTCGATCTGTTCCATATCTTATAATGTTAAATAATTTAAAATACAAAGATAAAAAATATTTAAAAATAAAGAGTAAAATATTTTGTTTAATGCATTTTTAAATCGCGAATCGCCGTTTCTTTTTATCTTTGCAGCATGAAAATCCTGACAGATTATCCTATTGTGATTCTCGCTAACGGCGAAACGCCCACACACGAGCTGCCGCTGCGGCTGTTACGTGATGCCGAGCATCTCATCTGTTGCGACGGCGCTATTGACAAATTGGCGGCGTTGCACCTGCAGCCGTCGGTGGTTATCGGCGACTTCGACTCCATTTCGGAAGAAAACAGAACTCGTTACAGGTCGCTGTTGGTGGAAGATAAGGACGTGGAAATCTGCGATTTGCACAAGGCTATCCGCTACGCCATCCAGCATTACGAGGGTGCCATTGCCATTGTGGGCGCTACGGGCCTGCGCGAAGATCACGCCCTCTCGAATATTAGCCTGCTGATGACATACGCGCCTCAGCGCGAGATGGTTATGGTGACCAATTACGGCCTCTTTTATCCTGCCTGCCAGACTATCACGCTGCCATCGCAGCCAGGACAGCAGGTCTCCATTTTCAGCTTTACCCCAGAGATGAAACTGACTTTCCACAATTTGCGCTATCCCGTTAGCCGGCGGAGTTTCCATCACTTTTGGGAAGGAGCCCTCAACGAAGCGCTGGGAGAGGAGTTTACAGTGGAGTTTGAGAAAGGAGAAGTACTCGTTTTTGTAGAGAGGAGAGATGAGAGAGGAGAACTGAGAACTGAAAACTGAAAACAGTTGTTCTTTTATCTTAGTTCCTTAACTCCTTAGTTTCTTAACTTCTTAACTTCTCACTATTCACTCCTCACTTCACAGCCTAATAATCTTTACTGTTTTATTCTAGAATTTTCCGTATCTTTGCGCTCCTGAAACAAACTAAATACATCGCATTATGATTGAAAATAATCTCGTAATCTTCAATACGTTAAGTAAGCAGAAAGTGACTTTTGTGCCGTTGCACGAAGGTCGTGTGGGATTGTATGTTTGCGGTCCGACCGTCTATGGCGACCCGCACCTCGGTCATGCCCGTCCGGCGGTGACCTTCGACTTGGTGTTCCGCTACCTGCAGCATCTGGGCTATAAGGTGCGCTATGTGCGCAACATTACCGATGTGGGCCATTTAGAGCATGATGCCGACGAAGGTGAGGACAAGATTGCCAAGAAAGCCCGCATTGAGCAATTGGAACCTATGGAAGTAGCTCAGTATTATATGGATAGATATCACGATGCGATGGATGCGCTGAATGTGAAGCGCCCCTCCATCGAGCCGCGCGCTTCTGGCCATATCATCGAACAGATTGAGATGGTGCAACGTATTCTGGATAAGGGCTATGCTTACGTTTCTGACGGCTCCGTCTATTTTGACGTGGTCAAATTCGACAAGGATTTCGGCTATGGCAAACTGTCGGGGCGCGTGCTTGACGAGATGATTTCAAATACGCGCGAACTGGACGGTCAGGACGAGAAACATCATCCTGCCGACTTCGCCCTGTGGAAAAAGGCTGCCCCTGAGCATATTATGCGCTGGCCCTCTCCGTGGAGCGACGGTTTTCCGGGGTGGCATATCGAATGTACTGCTATGAGTACCAAGTACTTGGGAGAGCACTTCGACATCCACGGCGGCGGCATCGACCTGCTCTTCCCGCACCACGAGTCGGAGGTTTGTCAAAGCACTGTGGCTAATGGCAAGGAGTCGGTTAAGTATTGGATGCACAACAACATGATTACCATCAACGGACAGAAGATGGGCAAGTCGCTGGGCAACTTCATCACGCTGGAGCAGTTCTTTACGGGCAACCACCCGCAGCTCGAGCGTGCTTACTCGCCCATGGTTATCCGTTTCTTCGTGCTGCAGGCACACTACCGCGGCACGGTCGATTTCTCAAACGAAGCCTTACAAGCGGCAGAAAAGGGTATGACCAAGCTCTACGCCGCTGAGTCGTTGCTGCCCAAACTTAAAGCCGGCGCCACCTCTTCCGAGAGTATCCAAGATTGGGTAAAACGTTGCTATGAAGCTATGGATGATGACTTTAACAGCCCCAAGCTGATTGCCGAGATGTTCGACGCCACCCGCATCATCAACTCTGTTCATGATGGCAAAATGACTTTGACCGCCGAGGATTTGGATATGCTGAAAAAGTATTATCATATCTTCTATCATGAAATTTTGGGTATGAAAGAAGCGCTGCAACAGAATGATAATGCAGCTCTTATCGATCAGTTGATGAACATGATTCTCGATATCCGTCAGGACGCTAAGGCCGCCAAGAACTGGGCCGTGGCTGACGCTATCCGCAACAAATTGCACGAGGCCGGTGTCCAAATCAAGGATGCCAAGGACGGCGCTACGTGGGAGTTGTTATAGAATATTCTGTAATGATATATTGTCTCCGAAAAAATGTCCCGAAAATATTTAGTTTTCGGGCGTTTTTTTTGATGGTTTTTCTAACATCATCATTTTCAAAAGAATAAAAATTAACAAAAATTTTTCATTTCTCTGTTTCTTTTGATGAAAAATTGTATTTTTGCCTTTTGAGGATGCCTCTTTAGTGAATTTGATTAATTGATTGAAACGTATGCCTTACAGTCTTGATTTTTCGAAGATAACGCAGTATGATAATTTGGAGTTTGTGGCCAGGCAGGTGGTGGAAGGCTTTATCACAGGCATGCACAAGAGTCCTCTGCACGGCTTCTCGGTAGAGTTTGCCGAGCATCGCCAGTACAATACAGGTGAGCCGACCAAGCACATTGATTGGAAGTTGTATGCCAAGACTGACAAGTTGTTTGTGAAGACTTTTGAAGAGGAGACCAACTTGCGCTGTCATATCATTTTGGATAATTCCTCATCGATGTATTTCCCCTTGCAGGAGAAATACACGTTGCAGTCGCCAAACAAGATATTCTTTTCGGTCTATGCGGCGGCGGCGTTGATGCAGATATTTAAAAATCAAAGAGATGCGGTTGGGTTGAGCATCTTTTCCGACACGCTCGAGTTGCACACCAATGCCCGTGGCGGCCAGTTGCACCAGAAGATGCTCTACCGTGAGTTGGAGAAGGTGTTGCAGCCGATTTCTTCCGAGGTGCGCCGCAAGTCGATGGTGACCGACACGCTGCATCGCATTGCTGAGCAGATACATAAGCGCTCATTGGTGGTCATTTTCAGCGACATGTTTGAGACCGATAAGGATGTGAACGAGTTGATGTTAGCATTACAGCATTTGCGCCACAACAAGCACGAGGTCATTCTCTTCCACACGTACCACAAGCAGTTGGAGTTTGATTTTGCCTTGGAGAATCGTCTCTACAAGTTTGTCGATATGGAGTCGGGCGAGGAGGTGAAGTTGCACTCGAACAATGTGCGCGACTATTACAGGGCGGCCGTCAGCGATTTCTTCCACTTGCTGAAGTTGCGCTGCGGTGGTTATCAGATAGATATGGTGCCCGTAGATATCACGGCCGGCTTCGACCAGATATTGCTTTCCTATTTGTTGAAACGGCAAAAGTGCTTGTAGCCATGCCGAAGCAAGCAGGTTCTTCCCGTTTGACCATTCCCGATTGGAATGCCATGGATCGTCCTCGCGAAAAGTTTATGCAGAAGGGGGCGTCGGCGTTGTCGGATGCCGAGTTGGTGGCCATTCTACTTCGCAGTGGCACTCATGACGAGTCGGCGGTGGATGTGGCTAAAAGATTGTTGGCAAGTTGCGACAACCGACTTAATATGTTGGCGGAGATGTCGTTGCAACAGCTGACGAAGATTACTGGCGTCGGGCCGGTCAAGGCTCTGACGTTGCAGGCGGCTTTTGAGTTGGGTGCGAGATGCCGTGCTGAAAAAGTGGTCGCGCGCAAGAAAATCAGGAACTCAGAAGATATTCGCGAGTTGATGTATGGCCGATTGGCGCATCTCAAGTATGAGGAGTTCTGGACCATCTATGTCAACAAAAATGCCGCTATTCTTACGGAAGAGAAAATAGGGAAGGGGGGACTTGACCATACGACGGTGGACATCCGGCTGATTTTGCAGAAGGCCGTGGAGATCAATGCCACGGGATTGTTCTTGTGTCATAACCACCCTACAGGCAATGTGCGCCCAAGCGCCGATGATATCAAACTGACTAACAAGATAAAAGATGCCGCCGCTATTTTCAATATAGCCGTCATCGACCATATTATCATCGGCAAGGAGAACTATTTTAGCTTTCACGGAGAAAGCCTGTTGTGAAAATCAGGAGTTAGAAGGATAGTTTAGGGTTGGAGTGTAAGTCATCAATGATTTGGTGATAAACTTGTCGATCGGCAACTTCAATGATGGTGTTAATTTTCTTACCTGCATCTTTTGAAGAAGCACCGCAATGAAAAATTCGTTCGCTGTTTGTGTTGTAGTCAAGAACGATGTATCGATCGTGAAATTTTCCGCAAGTTTGTTGAAAGTTCAAATGAATGTGAGGATATTGTTGTTTAAAATCGTTTAAATCTGTTTGATGCAATCCATGACCAATATTGTCGCTAAAAATTGTGGTGGTAATATGTGGTTCAACAACTTTAAGTAACGCTAACGTCTTAAGGTTGATGTAATTATCGATGACAAATACGCTATATTGGGCAGTTTGATAGATTTTGCTATATGCGAGATTGGCTTCAACAGTTTCACCATCAAGAATGAGATACTCGTAATGTGCCTGAGGATCAATGAATTTGTTGACAACTTTGGCTAAATCATTTTTTGAAACCATGTTTAATTTGAGTTTAGCGATGTCGGAACTGTTTTGCGCTGTCTGAAGGGCAAGTTGTAAGAGTTCATGATGGGCTGGTAGTATGCGGTTGTTGAATATCAAGTCTTTCATCTCTTTAAAAGCGCGTACGAGAGCTTTACTTTGTTGTGTGGCGAGATCTCCTTTTAGAACAGTCATTAGCATATAGATGCCTTGTTCGGTAAAAGCGTATGGAAGGTATTGTCGGCCTCCCCTGGTTTCTGATTTTGAGGTCAAAATTTTTGACCTCAAAATAATATCTTTTTTATTTTCAGCATGTTTTGATGTGTTATATAATAATTCATTGTCTTGTTCAATCGATTTTATAACATGATATTCTTCTTTGGTTAGTTGAAATCGGAAATCGTCATCAAATTTTTGGATGTTGTTTTTAACTTGTTGATTTAGCGCTTTAGTTGGATAGCCATAAATTTCGGCAAGGTCAACATCAAGCATAACTTTTATACCACGTATGGTGTAGATGTGTTTTTTTATAAAATTGAGATTTTGATCAGACATGTTTTTTTTATTTATCTGAAAATAAGTTCAATATGTTTCCTTTAGAATGAATTTATTCATTGCAAATATAATAAAATTAACACAATGTTTACATTAAATTATAAATAAATTTAAGCAAGGACGAATTTAAATATTTCTGAAAAAGTCTATATTAATAGATATGATAATGGATGCAATGGATTTTTTTGTTTCTTTCTGAAAAAAAAATTCTCATCTGTTGTCTGTTATAATAAATTTTGTATTTTTGCAATCCAATTTTAAAACAATAAAGTAACAAAAAACAAAATAAGGAAATGGCAAATCACAAGTCAGCGTTAAAGAGAATCAGAGCTAACAACAAGAAGCGTTTGGAAAACAGATATTATGCAAAGACAATGCGTAACTCTCTGAAAGAGATTAGATTGATTGAGGATAAATCGGCTGCTATGCAGAAGCTTCCCGCAATGAATTCTCTGATTGACAAGTTGGCAAAGAAGGGCATTATTCACAAAAATAAGGCTGCCAATTTGAAATCCGGTTTGATGAAAAAAATCAACAAACTGTAAGATTTTCTTCCAAAAATTACCATTTCCGCTCTTTACATAGTGGCGATGAGGTTCATCCCCATGTGAAGTGCGGATTTTTATTGCCCTAGCTCGTCGTTGACGGGCTTTTTTTGTTTGAAAAATCATTTATTATTCCTATTATTGCAATTCTTTATATAAAAACATTTGATGTTTTTTAATGTTTGAAAATAAAGCTGTTACACGCTAAAATAAATTCTTATGAAGGTTTTGAGAATGTTAATTGTACCGCTTCTGCTGTTGGTGGCTACATTGTCGGCGACGGCTGAAGAGGTGAAGGAATACCGTGCTTCGATGTTCGGCATCAAGTCGGACGGGGTGACGGTGAATACCCGTTCTATCCAGCACGCCATCGACTACATCAGCGAGAATGGCGGCGGTCGGCTGCTCTTCTATGTGGGCCGCTACCTTACGGGCACCATCCACCTCAAGTCGAATGTGGAACTGCACCTTAAGGAAGGCGCTATTCTGGTGGGCTCGACCAACCCCTACGATTACGACTATTGCGAAGGTCGTATGGATATGGGCCTCATCATGGCGTACAAGCAACATAATATTAAGGTGACAGGGCAGGGCGTTGTTGACGGACAAGGTCGCCAAACCGCCCTTAATCGTCAGCAACAGATATATTTGGGCTATATTACCGACGACTATAACAACATGCGGTACGACCGCGCTTCACGTCGCCCCAACCTTTTCTATTTCCGTGAGTGCTCCGATGTGACCGTCGATGGCATCATTGCCAAGAACTCGGCGATGTGGACACTGCATTTTGACCAATGCGATAACTTGCTGATACAGAATGTGTCGGTGGATAGTAAAAACTATTGGAACAATGATGGTATTGATGTGGTGGACTGCAACCATGTGCTGGTGCAGAACTGCTACGTGGATGCCTCCGACGACGCCATCTGCCTCAAGTCGCACGATGCCAGCAAGCTATGCCAGAATGTGGAAGTGCGCAACTGCGTGGCCCGCTCGAGCGCCAACGGCATCAAGTTCGGCACGATGGGCGTGGGTGGCTTCAAGAATATCAAGATTATCAATAACCAAGTGTATGACACTTACCGCTCGGCGTTCACTATCGCTTCGGTGGATGGTGGTATCGTTGATAATGTGCTGGTTGACAGTCTCTACAGCGCCAACACAGGCAACGCCATCTACTTGCGTATTGGCGACCGTCGCAACAAGCGGGCGTCGCTGCGCAATGTGACCATCCAGAACTCTACCTTCGAAGTGGTGGCGCATAAGGCCGACAGTGGCTATATGTACGAAGGTCCCATTGAGGACAATCCGCGCAACTTGTCGCCGGCGAGCATTGTGGGCTTGGCTGGCAACAACATTGAGGGTGTCACGCTGCGTAACGTGCAGATTATCCATGATGGTGGCGGCAACCGCAATTACGCTTACCGCGGTACCAG
>JAEERB010000180.1 GCA_016285615.1 Bacteroidales bacterium | reverse complement strand
GGGAGGTGCAATGCCTCGCAGTAATCCACGAGCACCTTGTCGTAATATCCCGTGGTGATTACCACGTCTTCCACCCCGAAAGACACCAACTGTCTAAGTTGACGGCTCAGTATGGTGTTCTTATAGGAGATTTCCGTCATGCATTTGGGGTGCTCATTCGTGATGACACCCATACGCTGGCCTAAGCCGCTGTTTAGGATAAGTGCTTTCATTTGATATTTTATTAATATTTGAGTGATATTTTCAATGTGAATATAAGAAACGTTTCCAAATTGGCATTTTAGATAGCTTTTCCTTAATGGTTTCCTTATATGAGCGATCAAGATCTATTTCTACACCTTCATGAAGTGAGCCTCCCATTACCGGAGTACGCCAATCTCCATATTGAGATGTAAGTAACGCATCCCATCCCGAAGGACATGGAAGTTCATAGTTTTCAAAAGGCAACATCACTGTCTTTTCAAACCATGCTGTCTCATATTGTGGTATTTTTTTTACTTCTTTTGCCAACGACCATATTAAAAATGGCCATACGATTTTTCCACTATATTTTTCCTTACAGCTTCTAAAAAAAACTTCAAGCTCATTTCGTAAGCCCTCAAGACTACGAAATAAAAAGAAAAATCTTATCAATGCATGCCTTATAAAAAATACAGGTGATTTAATCATCGCATAATATGTTAGCTTGCGATTTCTATATAACCTTTCTTTTATTTTTGCATTCTCGAATATGCTTAACGTATCATTATTCAAAACATCAGGTGCGACATCAAGACAAAAAACATCTATCCATACACCTTGATTAAATTTTTCATGCATCCGATATGAAGAATTAATTGCAGTGGTGTCAGAACGACGTAATTTCAAAACACTGATATCTTCGTTGTCAAAAGCATAGTTTTTCGGCAATAACTCCAATACCTCTTTTTTCTGGCACAATTGAACAAGCCTATCATAATCAGGACGCATCATAACAAAATCCAGATCATCGTCCCAAGGAATGAAACCTTTATGTCTAGCTGCCCCAAGAAGAGTACCGAAACATGCCCATATTTGCAAATTATACTTTTTACAAATATTCAATAAAACATCTGCCATTTCCAGTTCCAAACTCCATAACCTCTTCGTTTGTTCGCTGACTGGATAATCTTCTGATGTAGCCATTTTATGCAATTTTACTTTTCAAAATCCTGATAATATCCTCAAAACTCTTCATCTCACCAATCTCTTCCGGCTCCAGTGAAACATCAAATTCTGTTTCTAATTCAACCACGAGGTTCAACTGGCCCATCGAGTCCCACTTTTCGCAGGTCTGTTGTGAGCAGGTGGTGTCAACCGTCTCCAGTTCGAAGACGTTTTTCAGAATTTCTAATACTTTTTCTTCCATTATTTATCTATTTTAATTTGTTATTCTTTAACCTTTAAGCCTTAACCTCTAACCTTTATTTGAGGTTTATATGATAATACTCTTTTATACTTAAATCAGCGTCCTGCAAGTTGAGGGCGTATTTTCTGCTGCCGTCGGCCTCTTCTGCCACGCAGGGGAAACCGCAACGGTCGTAGAAGTCTTTCACCTGGGCGTTCTTGGCCGTGGGCAAATAGTCGGCCTTGACTGATGTTACGCCACTTTCTTTCAGCATCGAGAGAATTTTCTTGATAAAGGCCAGCTCAATGCCTTTGCCCAAGATGCGGCAGCTCAGCAGGAAGGTGTCGATTGTGTCGCCATCAACCATGATGCAGCCAGTGATGCCATTGTCGCCAAACTTGTCGGCCACGCTGATGCACCATATTTTCCAACCGTTCTGCAAGAAAGTGCGTACATCGGCATCGGTGTATCGCTTGGTGGTGAGGTTAAATTGGTTGGTTTTTTGCGTCATTTGGGCAATGCGGGGAATGTTGAACTCATTGGCCGCCTCGATGGTGATTTGGATGTCCAAGCTCTCCAAAAAGGCATCGAAGTCAACGAAACTTCTCTGTGCCTGGGCACGCTGGGCGTTGGCCTTATATTGCTCGGTCTTTTTCTTGTCCTCGCTGGTGACGGAATACACCCGGAAGTATTTCTCCACCACCTCTTTGAAGAACACCGGCAGCTCGTATGGCTGGGCTGGGAAATCAGGCACCTCAACCATCGGCAGCACCTGCTTGATCAATTCTCGCTCAGTGGGGTTATCATCGATAAACACGAAGCTGTCTAAGCCAATGTTCAGCTCATCGGCCAGTTCCTTGATGTTGGTGGCCTTATCCATCCAGTTGATGCGCCAAGTAGCAAACTGGTCTTTCTTCAGCACCATGAAGGGGTTCTTTTCCCATGCCTCCAGCACGTCGGCCTCGTTATTCTTGCTGCAAACGGTGAGAATCACACCGCTCTTGCTCAGCTCCAACAGAGCCTCTTGGAAGTAATGGAACGCCTTGCCGGGATAGTCGCCCCCCAGCTTGATACCCTCAATGCCGTCCTCACCCAGCACACCGCCCCAAAGGGTGTTGTCCAAATCAAGCACCAGGCATTTCTTGCGCTTCAGGGCTATCTGCTCAAGCTTGTGGCTGAACCAGCCCATGAAAGGCTTGGTCACCTTGGGGTTCATGCCCATCTGCGAGATAAACCAAAACTTCCAGTCGAACACCTCGGCAGCAGGATATTGCCGTGAAAACTCACGGATGTCCAACAGCTTCACGTTCGAGTGTTCGGCCTCAGCCAGCACCAAGGCTGCATTGTATTCAGCCACGGCAGCCACCAGCTCGGTGCCCGAGGTGAACGGCACGTTGTAGGCGTTCTCGTCCATGGTGAGGGCGATGAACGGCTTGGCCTTGTCCACCTGCGACAGCACGAAAGAGAGCTTCTGTGCATATCCTCTGATTTCGGAGCAGAGTATCTCCATGTCATATTTCACCGGCAGCTGGTAGAACCACACATAGCCGTCAACGTCCGCTGGGACGTAAGAGATGTCATCGTAGCCGCTGAACGCATAGTCTTTCGGGAAGAAACGCTCCACGGTGTTGTTTCTAAACACAAACATATTTGATATTTACTTGGTTGTTTGCGTTATCGTTATCGTTTTTGTTAATATAACGTTAGTCGATAATTGCGGCAGGCTCTTCCACCAGTTCTATCAAGCCCACAGCCTTGTTAAAGAAGAACGCCACTCGTGAACCGCAAAAGGCCACTGCCTCGGCTGGTTTGCTCACCATCACATAGCGTTGCTTGCGCAGCTGCATGGCGGCCTCCTCGATGTTAGACACAATGTAGCAGGTGTGGTATGGCGTTACGCCATTCTTCTCCAAGGTTTTGTTTACAGGCGATTTTTCGTCCACGGGCATCAGCAGCTCCACTGTCGGGTAACCCTCACGGGTCAGCCAACAGATGTTCACATTCTGCACGGGATCGAAAATGGTGGCAGAGCGGTGGTAGCCACCCTGCTCATACACTGGGGCAGTAGCGTCAATGTCGTTGACCGCCACGCCAATATGGTGGAATTTGAATTCGGGAAGCATAGTCGGGTTTAGTATTCTATTACGGGTGATATTTTGCAGTCCTTCATCTTCACGCTTGCCACGCCCCACGAAAGACCTGCGCCAAAACCAGCCATCACCACTTGATTGCCATCTTGCAGTTTGTCATGCAACTCGCTCACAATGGTTAGCGGTACACTGGTGGATGAGGTGTTGCCATAACGGTCGATGCAGTAAGGCACACGCTCTGGATTGAATTTCAGTTTCTTCACAAAAAAGTCGGTCATAAAGCGGTTGGCCTGGTGGAACACCAGCCAGTCGATATCTTCGAGGGTAGTTCCTGTCACTTCTGTTATCTCCTTGATGGTCTTAGGCACACGCTTCATGGCAAAATTGAACACATCCATACCGTCCATATACACTTCCAAACCGTTATGGATGTCGCCATTGGCGTTTTTCTCTTCCACCAACGATTCGGCCTTGATCGGATTGCGCATACCATCGCGAATAATCACAGAGTCTTTTCCCGAGCCATCGCTACGGAGGATGAATGTCGATTCACCAAAGTCGCCCTTCTCCACCAATGTGGCAGTGGCGGCATCACCATAAAGCGGCCAGTCCACCTTGTCGTGACGGTTCACAATCTTCGAGAAAGTTTCACCATCGAGCAGCAACACCCGTTTCACATCGGGCAGCGAGGCATAAGCGTATGCAGTAGAGAGCGCAAACACATAGCCCGAGCAGCCCAGCGACAAGTCCATTGCCAAGGTGTCGATTGACAAGCCAAGACGGTCTTGTAGCACAGGGGCAGTGGCAGGGATGCGGTAGTCGGCTGTCTGGCTCATAAACAGTAGCACGTCGATGCTGGCAGGATCAATATTATTGTCCTCCATCAACTTCACCGTTGCCTTATAAGCCAAGTCGCTGGCACACACATCGGCATCGGCAATGCGACGTTCACGCACACCAATGCTGTCGATGGTTTTCTGTATTTCTTCTTCTGGTATCAGATAGCCAAGGTCTTTGTTATAGACCACGCCCTGCGGCACACAGGCCGACACGGCTCGGATACCCACATTGTTATATCTTATTGTTGCCATAGTTCCTTTTTACAATAACGTACT
>JAEERB010000021.1 GCA_016285615.1 Bacteroidales bacterium | reverse complement strand
AACATACAGAGACGCACAGTCGTATTGTTCCGTATTGGTTGACGACAATAACCGTAACGCGGTTTGCAGGCTCTACTTCAACAACGCCAACAAGCGAATAGGAATCATCGCCGAGGATAAGTCAGAAGAGCGATTTAACATCGAAAAACTTGATGACATATATTTATATGCCGATAAACTAAAAGAAGCAGCCAAACGCTTTATAAAGGGATAACAATATGCAAACACCAGAGATAATCACAAAGGTTCTTGACGAACTCGATATGAATGGGAAGGACTTTGCCGAAAGCATCGGGACAACCCCCACACAGATATACGACTTGCAGCGTGGACGTATAAAAAGGATATCGCCAAAGATAGCGGATAAGATACTTGCCGTCTATCCTCAGTTTAACAGGGCATGGCTGCTCGCTGGTACGGGAGACATGTTTGCAAACGGCGATGTGCATGAACCGAAGGACGACACGTCCATGCTTATTGAAACCGTCCATACGCTAACGGAGACAAATAGAAGACTTACGGAACAGCTCACTGAGCTGATAAAATATATCGACAAAGTTTAATCGGTGAAATTTCGATTCTAACACGTTTTTATTTTTCAAATGATATAATCATCATATTATAATATAAACCGTTTTAGAATAAAGATTTTGCAAAAATAAGAATATGATACAGACCAATGAAGATATAGTATTGCGTTTTTTTGAAGCAATTAACTTCCTCATACTCACAAAGAAAATGAGGGGTTTTGCGACCTTTCCAAGGCAATATGCGATAGACAGGAGGAACTTTGCCAAGCTGAAGGAGTCGCCTTCGAGCGGCATATTCAAGCCCGTATGGTTGTCGTATCTTGTTCAAGACTACAATATCTCTGCGATGTGGCTGCTCACGGGCGAAGGCTCGATGCTTCAAAAGGCTAAATCGTAGCCGTTCACCATAAGCCAGCTTTCCATGTCGGAAAGTATTCTCGACAGCCCTTCCTGCGTGTATGCACGTTCGTTGGCAATGGTAACAACGTGCGTTTGCGCATACATGTGCTCTGTAAAATGGAGTGAGACATGATTGGCAGTATCAGTCATCACCACCTTGTCTCCTGTGATTTCAAGCGTATATTTCATATCCTTGGTATTTTTGAGATTGCCTCCTGTTTTTTCTTGTCAACAATCCTTGCATATATCTGCGTACTTGCAAGATTGGCATGGCCGAGAAGTTTCGATACGGTGTAAATGTCCGTGTCGAGGTTAAGCATCATTATCGCGAACGAGTGCCTGCTGCTGTGAAATGTTATGGGCTTGTCTATGCCTGCATCCTTCGCCCACTTGCGCAATGCCTCTGTCAAATGTACGCTGTAGTTGAGACCGTGGAACACTTCAACATCCTTCGGCATTCTTTTTCCGAGGTATTCCTCTGCCTGCACGCATATATCGAGATACTCCTGCCCCCCTGTCTTCTTCTGCTTGAAGACAATCCTCGTGAAGTCACCAGCCTTGCCGACATTTCCCCATTTCAGCCGTTTCACGTCTATAAACCTCAACCCTGTAAAACACGCGAATAGAAAGGCTCTGCGCAGGACATCGTTTGTCATTCTCGTATGTATAAGCCTCCCTATCTCCTCAGTGGTGAGGTACACTTTTTCGTTTGTGTATGCCTTGTACTTCGACACTGACGATGAAGGGTTGCTGGCTATCACACCCTCTTTTACCGCCGTGTTAAGTGCGGCTGTAACCTTTGAAAGATAGATATTCTTCGTGTTATCGCTTAACGGCTTTTTCTGCTTGTTACACGCCTCAACTTTGTCGAGGTAATGCTTGAAGCCTGTGATGAAGTCCCTGTCAACCATTGAAACGGGAATGTCGCGTGGGTGGTATTGCCTTAGGTGGTTCAGGCAGGTGCTCCAAATTCTCGTGGTCTTGGTTTTCTTTTGACCGCACATCGTCATGACATATTCAAAGTAGTCGAAAAAATCAACATCTCCAGCACTGCTTCCTTTTTCAAATCCGTATATCCCGTTCCTGTATTCGACAAGCCTTTTTGAACGTATCGTCTCTGCGAGAAGTTTCGTTTGCCTGTTCTTATCCTTGTCCTCCCTGCTGTGCTCTGGAATAAGGTATAGGTGCAGATATTCGTACTTCCGTACTCCGTTGTAATAATAGTCAAGATAAAGCGATATGTTTCCGCTCGGCATTGTGCGCTCGCGCAGGCGCACAGGCTCAGTGTTTCTTCTCATTGCTATTGTTTAGGTTCGAGCAACAAAATAGCAACAAAAAAAGGTATAAAAAAACAATAACAAATAAAAGTTATCAACAAAAAAAGTGTGCTATAGACATGCGCAACACACGTAAATAACAGGAGAAAGAGGTTATTTTCGACAAATACTTGTCAGTATCCCAACTTCGTATCACAAAAATAACTATTTTTGCATAGTTTTATTGCCTATTTATATAAAATATAATCATAAATTTTTTCAGATGGAACAGAGAGATTTAATTGCTGTAAAACAACGATATGGAATCATTGGACATGATGTTACGTTGGATAGAGCGATTGATATAGCTGTTCAGGTGGCCAAAACCAACTTGACGGTGCTGATCACGGGGGAGAGTGGTGTTGGTAAGGAAAATTTCTCGAAAATCATTCACGATAACAGTCCGCGTAAACACGGTCGCTATATTGCTGTAAACTGCGGTGCCATACCTGAAGGAACCATCGATTCGGAACTTTTCGGTCACGAAAAGGGCGCTTTTACAGGTGCTGTCGATAGCCGTAAGGGCTATTTTGAAGAGGCCAATGGCGGTACCATCTTTTTGGATGAGGTGGCTGATTTGCCGTTGGCAACGCAGGTGCGCCTATTGCGTGTGCTCGAGAGCGGTGAGTTTATACGTGTGGGCTCATCCAGACCGCAAAAAACCGATGTCAGAGTGGTGGCCGCAACCAATGTCAACATTCCACATAGGATCAGTGAGGGCAAGTTTCGTGAGGATTTGTACTACCGCCTCAACACGGTGCCGATTCATGTGCCGTCCTTGCGCGATCGCAAGGATGATATCATATTGCTGTTCACCAAGTTCGCTTCCGATTTCTCAGAGCATTACCACATGCCTGCTATTGAGTTGACACCCGCCGCCCTCGAGGTGCTGAAAAATTATCCGTGGCCCGGGAATATCCGCCAACTGAAAAATGTGACAGAGCAGATGTCCATTATCGAGAGAAGAAGGATAATAGACGAGCAGACGGTGGCTTCCTACCTTCCCGATACCACACTGTCGGGTTTGCCTGTGCTGCTACGGGACCAACAGGATCAGGGAAAATCGGTCGGAACATTTGAAAGGGAATTGATATACAAGTATTTGTCCGAAATGAAGGATGAGGTGAAAGAGTTGAAAGAGATGGTGAACAAGATGGCGATGATGAATGACGACAAACTTCAAACACACATACATGATGAGGATATTCCAGTCAAGATAAGTCATGCCTATGCTTTGGCGGGTCCCAAGACAATAGCGATGACTACCAGCAAGAAAGAGATGGCGCTTATTGACGAGCCAGAGGTGGTGGATGACAGCTGCTCGCTGGTTGAAACCGAGAAGGAGTTGGTAAAGAAGGCGTTGATCAAACATAACAATAACCGGCGTAAAGCGGCCGAGGAATTGGGTATTTCGGAGCGCACACTTTATCGTAAAATCAACGAATTTGGATTGTAAGAGTATGAGAAAAATTGGCATTCTTTTCATCGGTTTGTCCTTGTTGCTGTCGGCATGCAAAATGACCGTCTCTTTGTCGGGCGGCAATGTGGATCCGCGCGCCAAGACCGTCAGCATTGCCACTTTCCCCAATAACTCCACACTGATTAATCCTACATTAAGTCAGGACTTTACGACAGCCTTGAAGAATATGGTGCAGAGCCAGACTCCGCTGACCATCGTTAATGGCGGTCGTGCCGACTATGTTATTGAAGGCGAAATTGTGAATTATACCGTTTCGCCCGTGGCTATTCAAGGTAACGATAAAGCCGCCATGAACCGCTTGACCATTACGGTTAATGTGCGTTTTACCGACACGTTTGATGACGAAAAGAGTTTCGAGCAGATGTTTTCACGCTATGCAGATTATGCAAGTACCGCCAGCTTCTCCTCCGTGGAGGGATCGTTGGTGACCACAATAAATGAGGCATTGACCGACGATATTTTTAATAAGGCATTCGTGAATTGGTGATTTATAATTTATAATTTATAATTTATAATTGATTGAGATAGATATACTTAAAACTAAAATATACTAATTGAAATACTATGGGTGACTTTTTTAATCCGTTTGTCATACCGTTCTGTTTAGGAACAGCGCTGCTGTTTATCATTTGTATATGGAAATACGTTAGTTGGATAAGGCAATTCGATCGTTTGCAGCGCACCATCGTGCGTAAGAATATTTTTACTTGGAAGTTCTTGGGTGCGATTTGGGAGATGCTGACAGAGTGTTTGTTTCATTTCCGTATCACACGTAAAAACAAGTTGTTAGGTTATATGCATCGCAGCATTGCCTTCGGTTGGTTTTTGTTGATTGTGGTGGGTGCGGTGGAAAGCCGTTTGGCGTTGGGTGGTGGTAAGCCATTCTGGGTGAGCATCTTTTTCCGCTTCTTTGAGCATAATCCCCATACGTTCGGGGCAGCCACATTCTTCACCAACTTGATGGACTTGCTGCTGCTCTATGTGTTGTCGGGCGTGCTGCTGGCCTATTCCAAGCGTATCTATTCCCGCATGTTCGGAATGAAGTCGCCGACCAAGCATGTCATTTTCGACAAGTTTGCACTGTCGGCATTATGGTGTATTTTCCCCTTACGTCTTCTATCGGAAAGTGCGACCGCAGCCCTTTACCATAACGGTGGCTTTATGACGCAAGCCATTGGCAATCTTTTCAGCCAGCCGGTGGCGGCGGCTCTCGAGTTGCCTCTGTGGACGCTCTATTCCATCGCCTTGGGCACTTTCTTTGTGGCAATGCCTTTCTCGCGTTACATGCACATCTTTACAGAGGTGTTCCTCATCTATTTCCGCAAGTTGGGAGTGAAGGAGCATGAGCAGCCGACGGGCTATACCAAATTCGAACTGAGTGCCTGCTCTCGTTGCGGCATCTGCATAGATGCTTGTCCTTTGAATAATCATCTGGATATTAAGAATATACAGCCGGTATATTTTCTGCGCGACCTTCGTTACAACCGTCTGCAGCCCGAGGTGGTGAACAACTGCCTGATGTGCGGGCGCTGTGAGGCCGACTGTCCCGTGAATATTGAGCAGGCGGCAGTGCGCAAGCAGATGCGTAATAAGAAGGAGATCGACACGCACGACAATTATAATTATGTGGAGCGTGTGAAGCCCTTTAGCGCTATTGGTCGTGTGGCCTATTTCGGTGGTTGTATGTCACACCTCACGCCAGGTATCACCGAGGCCATGTGCGCTATTTTCGAGGCGGCAGGGCAGAAGTATTGGTATATGGACCAAGACAAAACCGTTTGTTGTGGCAAGCCGTTGGCGCAGCAAGGCTTTTACAATCAGGCTACCGAGTTGCGCCGTGAGAATACCCGCCTTATTGTGCAGTCGGGTGCGCAGTTGCTGGTGACTTCTTGTCCCATCTGTTATCAGGAATTCAAGAAAGAGTATCGCTTGCCTATCAAGGTGATGCATCATACCGAATATATTAACATGTTGATTGCCAGCGGTCGTTTGCAAGTGCAGCAGAGTGCTTTGAAGGTGGTTTACCACGACCCGTGCGAGTTAGGCCGCGGCTGTGGCATCTACGATGAGCCGCGCTCCGTGCTGAAGGCGGTGGCAACACCTGTCAAGGCGCGTTACGAGAAAGAGAAGAGCATCTGCTGCGGGTACAATCTGGGCAATACAGTGCTCGAGTCGGACCAACAGGGCGAGATTCGCGATGCCTCGATGAGAAGCCTGCTGTGCAATAATCCCGATGTTATCGCCACGGCCTGTCCCATGTGCAAGAAAGCCTTCATGCACGCCAAGGATTTCCCCGTGAAAGACATTGCTGAAATAGTAAAAGACAATTTAATCTCATAATAGAAAGCTTTTTATGAAAAGATATTGGAATGAATATCAGAAGAATATAGCCGACGATAAATACTTCTATGAGAGAAGTTGCATCAGGCAGACCTTTTTTCCGGGGTCAGAGGCGGCGTTCCTGCGTATGTTACGTGAGGAGTTGGGTAAGGATATTTACGACTCGGAGAACCAACACACCTGTACGGGCATTGGCTATCACGCCGATGTGGTGCCCATTGAGACCACGATGACGGTGGTGGCGCGCCTCTTCTCGCTGATGACAGAGGCTGGCTATGAGAATTATGTGCCGTCGTGCGTGACCTCCTTCGGTATCTTTTCCGAGATGACTGAGATCTGGAAAGAGCATCCTGAGACTCTGGAAAAAACGCGCGAATATCTGTGGAAGGCTTGCAAAAGGGAGTTTGAGGTGCCGAAGAATATCGCCCACCCATCCGACATCATCTATAAGTTCCGCTACGAATTGAAGGATAAGATGAAGTACCAGTTGGTGAACCGCTTTACAGGTAAGCCGCTCAAGGTGGTGGAACATATCGGTTGCCATTATGCTAAGATTTTCCCTGAAAAGGGTGTCGGCAAGGCCGAATTCCCATACGTATTGGCAGGTATGATTGAAGCGTGGGGTGGCGATGTGGTCGATTACCCCGAACGTCGTCATTGCTGCGGCTTCGGCTTCCGCCAGTATCTGGTGCAAGAGAACCGCGGCTATTGCGTGGCCAACTCCAAGAAGAAATTCGAGTCGATGGAGGCTTACGAGCCCGACTTTATCGTGGCCAATTGCCCTGGCTGTACTATGTTTATGGACAAGTGGCAGTACACCATTGCCGAGATGGAAGGAAAAACCTACGACAGAGAAGGTTACGGCATTCCCGTGCTCACTTATGAGGAGATGGCAGGCCTGTTGTTGGGCTATGACCCGTGGCAGTTGGGCCTGCAGCTACATCAGGTGCAGTCGGAGCGCTTGCTCGATAAGATTGGCATAGCCTATAATCCAGACGAAAAATATATGGGTGTGTCTGGGAAAGTGTTATCTACACCCGAAAAACCTCATAATCTTTTAGTTTAGAATAAGTTAATTTGAAATATATGAACGAAATTGCCATTATCGGTGCCGGTCCGGCAGGTATTGAAGCCGCTTACGTTTTAGCACAAAGAGGTTACAAAGTGACGCTGTTTGAGAAAGCAGCGGATACGTTGACCAATATTCGCGACAAAGCCTATCTGTTCCCCGATTTTTCGTCAGCTGTGGATTTGGCCGACCAGTTGAACCGCAAACTGCAACACGAGAACATCACACTGAAAACCAACGCAGACATTGTGAGCGTGAAAGGTGAAGGTGGAGCGTGGAAATTAGTTGATAGTCAAGTTAATGCCTATACGGCGTCGGCGGTATTGATGGCCACGGGCTACACCGTTTTTGATGCCAAGCGTAAAGAAGAATTGGGCTACGGCATCTATCAGGGGGTTGTTACCTCTTTGGAGATGGAGAAGATGATTCGTGAAGGCCACATTGTCAACTCGTTGGGCGAGAAACCGGGTAAGATAGTTTTCTTGCAGTGTGTGGGCTCACGTGATGAGAAGTCGGGCAACCACTATTGCTCTAAAGTGTGCTGTGTGACAGCCGTCAAGCAGGCGATAGAGGTGAAGAAGCATCTTCCTGATACTGAAGTGTATCTGTTCTATATGGACCTGCGTATGTGGGGTGAGCATTTTGAGGAGATGTATCGCGAGTCGCAAGAGAAGTATGGTGTGAAGTACATCCGTGGTCGAATCTCGGAGGCCGCTTCCACATTCGATGGTAAGGTGCAAATCAAGGCGGAAGACACGCTGGTGGGCTTGCCGCTGAAGATGTCCACCGACCTGCTGGTGTTGATGGTGGGCATGGAGCCGTCGGCAGGCACGCGCAAGTTGGCCACCGACCATGCCATGGCCAATCGCTATGGTTTTGCCACGTCGCAGTCGCCGCTGTTGGACGACAATCTGACAGCCGAAGCGGGATTCTTTGTGGCAGGCACCTGCAAGCGCCCGCTCAGTATCATCGACACGCTCAACGACGCCCGTGCGGCTGCCCAGCGCATCGACGAGTATATGAACTCTTTACGATAAATCCTGACAGATGCAGTTTTTCTATCAGCCCGACTTAAGTGCCGACATGGTGACGCTCTCTCCTGAGGAGTCGAAGCATTGCGTTAAGGTTTTGCGCAAGAGTTGTGGCGACGCTATTTTCCTTACCGACGGTAAGGGCACGATGGTGAAGGCAGAGTTGGTGGTTGCCGACATGAATAATTGCACGGCGCAGGTAGTCGAGCGGTACGAGAATTACGGCAAACGTAAGGGTTGGTTCCATCTGGCCGTCGCCCCGACGAAGAATCCAGGCCGTATGGAGTGGCTGGTAGAGAAGGCCATTGAGATTGGCATCGAGCAGATTTCGTTTATCATCTGCGACCATTCAGAGCGTGAGCGCATCGACCTGAAGCGACTGGAAAGGATTGCCGTTTCGGCCCTCAAGCAGTCGAATACGGCGTGGCTTCCCGAGATGAACATTGTGTCGTTCGATGACCTGTTGACGCAGTATGCATCGTGTGAATGCGACAAACTGATGGCCTGGTGTGATGAGAATAATAAAAGCCAATTAGCTGATATTCAGTTTTCTACAAAGAGTATTCTATTGCTCATCGGTCCCGAGGGCGATTTCAGTCCCCGCGAAATAGCGATGGCCCGCCAACAGCAGTTCAAAGAGGTGAAGCTCGGCGACCGTCGTCTGCGCACCGAGACCGCCGCGCTGTATGGGTGTTGCATCGTTGCAGCCAAATTAGTGGGGAACTGAAAATTGAAAACGGAAAATTGTAAAGACGCGGCGTGCCGCGTCTTTTTTTTTCTATCTTTGCCCAAAATATTCCTTATGAAAATTGCAAAGTTCTTTTTAGTAAGCGTGTTATGCCTGTTTGGCTGCGTTGTTTTTGCGCAAACAGGTGCCATTAAAGGGAAGGTTATTGCTTACAATTGGATGTTTTTGGGAACGCCGACGGCGGAGGTGATGTTAATGCAGGACACACTTGTGCTTCAAACTTTGAATCTTAGTGTTGCCGAGGATGAGGATTTTGAATTTGCGGGATTGGAAGAGGGCTATTACGATGTGCGAGTTAGAGTGCAAGCAGGGCAGACAGCGCAAACTCGCACCCTTGTTCATATCTATGTTCTTAATGACAAAATCAGAACGTGGGATTTCAAGATTGATTTAGCATCGTGTGATGTGGTTCATTACGGTCCTTGTGGCGGTGGACAAACTCATTGGGTAGATGCGCAAGAAACGCCCACTTCCGTTAAGTTGAGCGGTGATGAAATCTGCCGCATGCCAGGCATGTAAAAGTTTTCAGTTTCCTTTTATTCTCCATGCGCTGAGGTCGTAGGCGGCTTCCACAGTGTTCTCCACTTTGTCGGGGAGAGCGGGGAAGAAGTCGATGCCGGTCAGTGCTTCAATTTCATCTATCGTCTTACAATATTGCGACATAGGACGATGTCCCGCAACATTGTCGTAGAGGAAGCCGATGGCTTGCCATTTTCCGTTGTTTTGGCAAAGAAGTACTTTGAAGAAGGCATCAGGCACGGCCACCTTGTTGTAGCCAATGGTTTGTGGCGTGTCGGGAACAATGGGCCCGCAAACGATGTACAGCTTCTCAAAGGCCGTAGCCCAGCCGCGGGCGCGCTCTTCCAAAGTGTTCCAGTCGCCGCTGTTGAGGTTGCGGTCCTGCGGACAGATGTTTGTCATGTAAAAACTCTCCTGCATAGCTTGCCAGCTCCATTTCATGTCGCCCGCCGGCGCCATGTGGCCACGGTCGTAGCTTGAACGCGAATAGTCGCGCGGGTCGGCGCACACGCCCTTCACTTCGGGGTCGATTTCAAAATTTTGTGCCCGTGGGTAGGTCCCCAGAACTTCGTCGGCTGTCAACTCGTAGGCCACCCAGTTGGGAATGCGCCAGTTGGGGTTGTAGCTAACCGTATAACCTAAGTGATCAATGCGTTGCTCTGCTCGTGGTGTGGTATAGACGGGGATCTCCAGGCCCGCCTTCTTCTTGTCGGAGCCTTTCTTGTCGCGGTGCGATGAGCCGCAAGCTTGTGCCGCCAGTAAAGTGCCACAAATGGCCATCAGACAAGTGATGAAGACGCAGATTCGTTTTATGGTGTGAGATGTCATTGTCGTTGAATATGGTTGCGCAAAGGTAAGGATTTTTTGTAATTCACAATTCTTAATGCATAATGCACGATTAAGAACAAGAACAAATTCAAAATTCAGAATTCAAGAAACAGAAAAAAAGTACAGACGCACGGCCGTGCGTCTCTTCTGTCCACTCCTCCCTTCAACAATTCTAACAACTAAAAACTATTAACTAAAAACTAATTTTTGTACTTTTGCACCACAATAAATCCTGTACATTATGGCACGTTTTTCCAAAATCGAAGTAATTGCTCAAATGAAGGCTACGGGCATGGTTCCTGTGTTCTATCATGCTGATATTGAAGTGGCAAAGAAAGTGATGACCGCTTGTTATGAAGGTGGTGTCCGCGTGTTCGAATTCACCAATCGCGGTGAGTTTGCCCACGATATTTTCGCACAACTTTCGAAATATGCGGCGGCTCATTGTCCCGATATGATTTTGGGTGCCGGTTCCGTTGTGGATGCGGGCACGGCGTCGTTGTACCTGCAGTTGGGCGCCAACTTCATTGTGGGACCCCTGTTCAATGCTGAGGTGGCTCGTGTGTGCAACCGCCGTCTGGTGCCTTATGTGCCTGGCTGTGGCACGGTTACCGAAATCGGCACAGCGCAAGAGGCTGGCTGCGATGTGTGCAAGATCTTCCCCGCCGGCGAGGTGGGTGGTCCCGCTTTTGTGAAGAACATCAAGGCTCCTATGCCGTGGTCAATGCTGATGGTGACGGGCGGCGTAGATCCGTCGGCCGACAATATCAGTGCCTGGATGAAAGCCGGTGTGACCTGTGTGGGCATGGGCTCGAAACTGTTCCCCAAAGAGGTGATTGCTGCACAGGAATGGCAGAAGATTACCGAAAAATGTAAGGAAGTGTTGGCCGTTGTGGCCCAATATCGTTAGCGCTTTTCCGCAAGGATTTTCCGCATATTGATAATCATTGAACGCAGGTTGATGCCACGCGGACATACCAGTGTGCATTTACCGCAAAGCATGCACTGTTTCAGGTTGTCGCCAATCTTGTCGAATTGGCCGATGCGGAACAGGTAGTGGTTCTTGCGGATGTTGAAGTTGGTGAAATGGCCGGCAGAGCAGGTGGCCGTGCAGCCGCCGCAGTACGTGCAGCGCTTGAACGATGGTACAGCCTCTTCCAGTTCGCGAATGGTGGCGTAGTCGCAATCGTCCAGATTGATGGAACGAGTCTTGTTGATAGTAAAGCCGAAAGGATTGGTCATAGCACCTTATTTTTTTGATAAAACTTTGTCGTGCAGTTCTGTGCCACCAGTCACCTCAAAGATGCGGCGCACCTCTTCCAGGTTCTTATGGTGTATTTTGCGTAGCGCTCCGGGGCCGTCACCGTGGTAGTTGGCTCCCAACTTGGGGGCAATGTCTTCAATATTGTCGTGATACCAACGCCAAACAGGGCCCTGCTCGGGATGTAGGTCTGGGTCAACTGTGTCTGGATGAACACAATAGCCGATGTCGAGGATGTTCTTGCCCACACCTTCAACAATGCGTGCCTGCTGTCTTCCCTTTTCGCTGTCGGCAAAGTAGCCCAACTCTTGCGACACTTTGCGCAAGATGAGGATGATTTCGGCGGGCACATTGCCGCGCGGACAGCGGGTCTTGCATGACAGACATTGACCGCAGTACCAGATGGTGTCGGAGCGGAGTAGGTCTTCAATGGCTTTCTCGTCCTTGCGTTGTACATAGTCGCAAATGCGTCGCGGGTCGTAGTCGTAGAACTCGGCCGCGGGACAGATGGCCGTGCACACGCCACAGTTCATGCAGGCTTTGATAGCGTCGTTAAAGCGGATGTCCTGCATAAGCAGGTTGTATAAGTTGCCCATAATTAGTCGAATTTAACTTTGTTAAAGCGCAGCATGCGCAGCATGAATTTAGGAATCGCTTTTTCGCGGTTGCGTTTGGTTAAGTTGATGAATAATCCTAATTTCTTGGCTATAGGTATTTTATGTGTTTCCACAAATTCTATTAATGTGCCGTCGGGATCTTCAATGTAGGTGAAATGACCAGCGGCGTCGCCCATGTTGAAGGTGCTTTGTCCTGCGCAGCTGTCCACCGTAAATGGAAAGCCTTTGGCAGCGCAGTACTCTTCCAGCGCTTTCATGTGGGTGATGTCATAGCATAATTGGATGAAGCCCGGGTCGCCCCAGAAGCGGCCTTCGTAAATCTTGCGCGGTGTACGGTCTAAGGCAACCACCAATTCTATAGAACTGCATCCGAAAATCTGTCCGAAGGCGCCTTTGCGTTTTTCGGTTTGCGTCAGCAGCACGCGGCGGTACTGTTGGTCGCCGCCGTTCATAAATTTCCAATCGTCGAACACGCCAGTCTTGTCGTAAACTACGGTGTCATAGCCCAGAATGTCCTGATAGACAGGCAGAGCCTTTTCGATGTCGCTCACGCCGACCATGGCACCGACAGTGCCACCGGCCAGTTGCTTCTCGTCGATGAAAACGTCGGGGTTCTCTATAATTTGGAAATAGTTGCCGAACGGGTCTTTCAGGTAGAAGCAGGGTGTGCCGTCGGGGGTGGTGGTGCACTCGCTGATGGTGTTATGTTTGGCGGCCATCTTATCGTGCAGGGCTTTCACGTTGCGACTTTTGATCTTGGCGGCGAAGATGCCGAGGTCGCCAATCTGGATGTCGAAGTTGATGGGGCAGGGCTTGCGCTCGGAGTATTGCCATATCTCGAAGCCACCGCCGCCTTGGAGGTTGACGGTTACGCAGGCATGGCGTTTTTGTGGTTGGTTGCCCGTATAGGGAAGCATCAGTTCGGCTACGGTGTCGTCTTCCAAAATGCGCACATCGGTGTTGAAATTATCGATGTACCATTTCCAGGAAGTTTCCATGTGTTCGCAGCCAATGCCGATCTGTTGGATGCCGGAGATGAAGTAGTCTTTGTTCATTGAGTTATTGGTTGTCGTATTTGACGGTGTCGTTAGAGAAAAAGTCGAGTTGTACGCCGGCCTTGCGGAACATCTCTTCCGATTCGGCGCCGTCGTGGTATTTCTGTTCGCACACTACGCGCGTGATACCGCAGTTGATGATGAGCATCGCACACACGCGGCAGGGGGTCATGCGGCAGTATAATGTGCTGTTGTTAAGCGAAATGCCGAGCTTTGCCGCTTGACAGATGGCGTTCTGCTCTGCATGAACGGTTCTAACGCAGTGTTGGGTGATGCTGCCGTCTTCGTGAAGCACTTTCCGCAGCTGGTGGCCCACATCGTCGCAATGGGGGAGGCCCTTGGGGGAGCCCACATAGCCGGTGACCAGTATCTGGCGGTCGCGCACGATAACGCAGCCACTACGACCGCGGTCGCAGGTGGCTCGCTTACTTACGGTATTGGCGATTTCCATGAAATATTCGTCCCACGAAGGGCGTGTGTGTTTCTGTTCGTCCATGATTAAAGGTTGAGGATTTTGTCAATAATTTCGTCAATTTGGTGATGCAGTGCTTCAAAGTCGCCGTCATTATTTATAATATAGTCGGCCATTGAGATGCACTTGGACAAATTCTGGTGGTTGGGGTCGGTCGAGGTCATCTCTTTCCGCTCGTCAGCCAGGAATTTCTCGAAGTCGATGTTGTCGGTCTCCGTTTTCCGCTGTGTCACACGCTGGTAGCGGATTTTCGGGTCGGCATCGACGGCGAAAAGCACAAAGTCGCCTTTCTCGCGCAACGAGAGAATCTCGCCTTCGGTACGGATACTTTCAATGATGGCGTTGTCGCCAGCCTCTACGGCTTCTTTGTACAGCTCGTCGGTGATGAATGAGGGCGAGTGGGTGCGGCGAAGCTCGTTGGCAATCACCACATACGAATCGCGGCAGAGCGGAATGTTCTGCTGTTTGGCCACCCGAATCAGGTAGTCGCGTACCGAAAAGTGCTTGAAGCCATGCTTTTGCTGAAGATATTCAACAATGGTGCCTTTGCCTGCGCCTATCGTTCCAGTGATGCCGATGATAACCATAATGCTTTTTGTTTTGATGGTGCAAAGGTACAAAAATTAGTTGTTAGTTACTAGTTTTTAGTTGTTAGAATTGTTGAAGTGAGAAGTTAAGAAGTTAAGAAACTAAGGAGTTAAGAGTTATGGAGTTATAGAATTATTGAGTTGTAGATGTTTCCATAATTCCATGATTCCATAATTCTCTATATCTTTTTGAATTCTGAACTTTGAATTTCATTTGTTCTCTGTTCTTAATTATGCATCGTGCATTGTAAATTATAAATTGTATTCCGCGTTTGCGGTAATTTTTTTCCAGAAAAAAACGTAACATGTTGTAATATGTGAAAAAAGTTGTATATTTGCCGACTTTTTCAAATGAACTGTAAAGTGTTGAAAATAATTTTTAAGCAGTTGAATTACAGTTTGTTAAATGAAAAATGCAAATAAATAGATTGTTGACTGACACTTTAAAAACATTATAAAATTAAACAAAAATGTCTGGATTAATAGGAAAAAAAATTGGGATGACTAGCATCTATGATGCCTCTGGCAAGATAGTGCCATGCACGGTATTGGAGGCTGGTCCTTGCGTAGTTACGCAAGTTAAGACCATCGAAAAGGATGGTTACGAAGCAATCCAATTGGGTTACGACGAAAAAAAGGAAAAGAGGACATCCAAATCTTTGAAGGGTCACTTCGCCAAAGCCGGCACGACTCCGAAGAAAGTCCTGAAAGAGTTCACTCGCTTTGAAGAGGGACACAAGAAGACCTTTGGTGAGGTTTTGGACGTGTCGATCTTTGTAGAGGGTGAGTTCGTGGATGTTAGCGGCATCAGCAAAGGTAAAGGTTTCCAAGGCGTTGTTAAGCGTCATGGCTTTGGTGGTGTTGGCGACAGCACTCACGGTCAGCACAACCGTCTGAGAGCTCCTGGTTCACTGGGTGCATCTTCATGGCCTTCACGCGTGTTCCCCGGAATGCGTATGGCCGGCCGTACTGGCGGTAACAAGACCAAGATGATCAACCTTCAAATCATGAAGATTGTGAAAGAGAAAAATTTGATTGTAGTTAAAGGTTCCGTTCCAGGACCTAATGGTTCATATATAATTATAGAAAGATGGAGTTAAAAGTATATAAAATCGACGGCAGCGAATCAACGAAGAAGGTCGTATTAAAAGATGAAATCTTTAATATTGAACCTAATGATCACGCTATTTGGTTGGATGTTAAACAATTTCTGGCCAACAAAAGACAAGGAACCCACGACACTTTGGAGAAATCCACTATTTCGGGTAGTACTCGCAAACTGAAAAGACAAAAAGGTACTGGCGGCGCTCGTGCAGGTAGCATCAAGTCGCCCACCATCCGTGGCGGTGCCACCGTTTTCGGTCCTCACCCGAGAGATTACTCCTTCAAGTTGAACAAGAAAATCAAGAGATTGGCTCGTTTCTCAGCTTTGACTTACAAGGCTAAAGAAAACAAGATCATCGTTGTGGAAGATTTTGCTTTCGAGGCTCCCAAGACCAAGGCTTACATGAACTTCCTCAAGAGCTTCAAATTGGAGAACGCCAAGAGCTTGTTGCTGGTTAACGAAAGTAATACCAATGTTTATCTCTCTTCACGCAATATTCAGCGTGCCAAGGTAGTCAGAGCTTGTGACGTGAACACTTACGATGTGATGAACGCAGGCAGCCTGATTATTTGCGAAAACAGTATCCGCGATATTGAAAAAATGTTGGGAGAATAATTAATCATAACCATTTAAAAGAATCAAGAGATGAACGTATTAATAAAGCCCATTATCAGTGAAAAGATGACCATGCTGGCTGACAAGCACAACCGCTATGGTTTCATCGTTGATCGCCAAGCCACCAAGGGCCAGATTAAGAAGGCGGTTGAAGACACTTACGGCGTGAAGGTGTTAAAGATTAACACTTTGGTTCAACGCGGTAAGGCTACTTCCCGTTACACCAAGGGCGGTCTTATCGAAGGTAAGAAGAATACCGTGAAGAAAGCTATGGTATTCGTAAGTAAAGACGAAAAAATCGACATTTATAGCAATATTTAACAATGGCATTAAAAAAGTACAAACCTACAACGCCAGGTCAGCGCTTCAAAGTTATTAGCGCATTTGACGACATTACCACAAGTAAACCTGAAAAGAGTTTATTGTGCTCGAAACCCTCGAGCGGCGGACGAAACAATCGTGGTAAGATGACGATACGGTATCGCGGAGGCGGTCATAAGAAGATGTATCGTTTTATTGATTTTAAAAGAAACAAAGACGGTGTTCCTGCAACAGTGAAGACTATCGAGTACGATCCCAACAGATCGGCCCGTATCGCTTTGTTGTTCTACGCCGACGGCGAGAAGAGCTATATCTTGGCTCCTCACGGTTTGAAAGTCGGTCAGCAGATCATCTCCGGAAACGGCGTTTCTCCGGATTTGGGCAACTGTCTTACGCTGGGTGAAATCCCCTTCGGCTCCATTATTCACAACATCGAGCTGCGTCCTGGCCAGGGTGCCAAGATCGCTCGTGGTGCCGGTGCCTACGCACAATTGATGTCGCGTGATGGCAAGTACGCCACCGTGAAGATGCCGTCGGGCGAAACCCGTATGATTCTGTGCGCTTGCCGCGCCACCATTGGTATGGTTTCCAACATCGACCATAGCCTCGAGGTTTCCGGTAAAGCCGGTAGAAGCCGCTGGTTGGGCCGTCGTCCCAGAAACCGTGGTGTTGTTATGAACCCTGTTGATCACCCGATGGGCGGTGGTGAAGGTCGTGCTTCCGGCGGACATCCGCGCTCAAGAAAAGGCTTGCCAGCTAAGGGTTATAAGACTCGCAGCAACAAGAAGAATTCGAGTCAATACATTATCGAAAGAAGAAAGAAATAATTTTAAAGTTAGAGTAATATGAGTCGTTCATTAAAAAAAGGTCCATATATCCACTACAAACTGGAACAGAGAGTGATCGAAGCTCAACAGTCAGGTAAGAAAACCACTATCAAAACCTGGTCGCGTGCTTCCATGATTTCTCCCGATTTCGTAGGCCTGACGATCGCAGTTCATAACGGCAACAAGTTCATCCCCGTTTACGTTACCGAAAATATGGTAGGTCATAAATTGGGCGAATTTGCTCCCACCCGTATCTTCCGCGGTCACGCCGGACAAAAGGATAAAGGTAAGAAATAGTTATCCCATAACACAGCACTTGTTGTGACACTTACACCTTTGCACCTCTCATTGAGGGTTGCAAAGGTTTTTTTGTTTTAGGAGGCTTTTGTGCTCTCATTATACCATTCCTCTTTGCATCTTTTACCATGCTATACACCAAAAAATTACATAATCATAGTTGGGATTAATCGGATTCTGGTATTTGGCATATTTTTGCTCGATACGGATTCCAGCGATGACTTTCACCTGTAGCCGATGATTTTCTGTGAATGAGTGTCTCTTGCTATCTAATATACTCGTTGAAAAGTTGCAACGCGTACGTTCTAAATTTTCAATGAAAGAATACATTATTTTTGATATAATTACTTACCAATTCATTATTACTGTGTTTTTTCTCCGAGCCCAACGGGGTCTTTTTTCTTTCAGACAAGACACCATTACGTAACTTCCTCAACAAAACAAAATTTCAAAATGTCAAAGAACTAATCAGGTTCGGTTGACCTTCTTTAGTTGATTTATAATCAAATTTTTAATGGGACACTAATGATACTAATTCATTATTTTTATTGGTAACGTTGCGTATTACTACTATATTTTAATCGATGGAACTTCCCATTCATATATCTAAAAACCCAGCATTTCCCATGATAAATAGTTTCATCTTCAACAGGTTCTTCAGGGTTATAAATAAATTGATACTTTTTTCCTGTATATCGAAATAGCAATGCTGTTGATGTCGAAATTTCTCTCCATTCGTATACAATGACCAATTTGTCTTTATAAAAAAAACAACCATACAATAAATGTTTGGGACTCCATAACTCATATTCTATAAAGGAAGTAACTAGGTGAAAATCAACAAATGTAAGACTTCCAGCATCTATTTTTGTCAATATGACGTTGCTGTTTTTATATTCCTCAAATTTGTTGAAATCACTAATATAAGAATCAAGTATATTATAGAATTTTTTTGTCGTTGGAATTACTTCATCTAAAATAACAGTATCACATTTATTATCATAACGTTGATATTTAAAAAGTAATGTATCATTGTCTTGAGACATAACGTTAGTTATAAAAATTACAATGCAAGTTAAAAATATAATGTAATGTTTCATTGTTTATTAGTATTTACTATCTTTCCGTTTTTAGCGATATATTGCCCATTTTGATTGCCATTTTTATCATATCTCTGAAAACCCAATAGCTTTGTGTATAGGATAAAAGTAGTTTCAGGTCTTCTGCCTGCATTTGTCACATCCGCCTCTGATACTAACGTTGACATGAAGTCATCTCCAGGATGATTATGAGCAACTAATGATAAATTTGTACACCCTTTTGATTTTGTCAGATATGTTTTAGAATCAACATGACCAACATCCATTAGCGTTCCTAACACCACTGAACAATTATTTTGCTCATCTTCCCCCGATGCTACTTGCCACTCTACGTTACCGTTATCCGCTACAAAACTTAACAAATCCAGAGCCGCATCCTCGTTTTCGATATCCAACATGAAAGCATTTTGATATCTATCGGTATATGGATTGTCTTTATCGTAAGCAGTACAACTTATTATCGTGCCATGACTATATTCCTTACTTGAAGAAGTACTACCATCAGCTTTTTTTATTACGATTTGGTCTACACTACCTTTCTCACCACTCACCCCTAAATATTGCCCATTTTCATCAAATTCGTATATTTCTTCCCCACTCGGGTCCACGCACTTCACAGGATTATTCCCGCAATACACATATGGACTCAGGCTCGGATACTTGTCACACATCGGGTCAACAGAGAGCCAAATGGAATATGCTGAATTATAATATCTTGCACCGAAATAGCTAAAGCCAGATTCTTCGTCGCGTTCCTTTCCGGAGAAGGTATAGCGCGCACTATAGGAAGATGATGGATTTCTGTAGTCTAAGAGGGGTTCTCCCCAAGGCATGTATTGCAGGTGCTGGATGGCACGGCCAGCGGTATCGGTTATCCAAGAGGCGCTGCCGAGGTGGTCGCTGTGCTGCCAGTAGAGTTCGGGGTGCTTTCCCTGCGTGCCGTCCAGAGTTGCCAAATTTGACAATAAACTGGTGTACTGGTCGTTAGGTGCTGTTTGGTTCACCGCCGTCTGCTTCCTTGCAAGCGTGGCCGTATCTACCACGTGCAGGTCGATGCCTTCGATGGTGCCGTCGCCTATCTTACAGAGAAGACGCTCGTTCTCAGCGTAATAGTGTTTGGTGTAACCATGCTTGGTGGCCACAAGGTAGGGCGAGGCGTAGAGGGTGGGATTGCCGTAGGCCGTCGTGTCGCCCGTGTTCTTGTAGAAGCGTTCGCCTTGGGCGTCGTACCGGTAGAAGGCCCTTGTGTTGCCTTTGCTGTAGCTCGTCAGCCGGTTCTCCTCGTCCCAGCCGAGCACGGCGCCGTTGTCCGTCAGCAGGTTCCCGTTGGCGTCCCACGTAAGAGTCTGCCCGCCGATGCTCACGGGCGCGTGGGGCTGCCCCTCGCCGTAAACGTAGTTCCAGTTGTCGTTGTGGAAGTTAGGCTCTCCTTGAATAAACGTTCTGTAGTCCTGTGACTTGCTGGCGATGCGGCCGTCGGCATGGTAGGTCATTTGCACAGATGCTTTTAACAGGTCCAAAGGATAGAAACTCAAAGTGGCGCCCGTCATCCTGTAGAGGGAGTCATACCTGTAGCTCCAACTGCTGGTAGTGCTTATATTGAACGAGTAGGGGAAGATGATGGGGACAGTGGCGGCATTGTCCATGCGGGTGATGTTGCCCACGGCATCGTATCGGTAGCTCAGGCTCTGCATGATGCTTCCATTAGGATACGTGCATCCGAGGCCGTCCATGCGCTGCAGGATGTCGTAGCGGTAGGTGCTGCGCGTGCCGTTGCCGTTCAACTGCATGGTCTTCAGGCCGAAGCGGTCGTAGGCGATGCTGTCCACGTACGGATAGTCGTACCTGTAGGTGGTAATCGGTACGGAGGGGTCAGGGTCGTCAATCACTATACCCTCGCCCCAGCCCCTGTTTTGGGGATGGACGGGCAGGTTGGTGGCCTCCTCCTCGAACCAGCCGGTAATCTTGGTCAGCATGCCGCCCTGGTCGTAGCTGTATTCCACCTCCTCACCGTCGGGGTAGGTCATCGACTGTAGCCTGTTCCAGCTGTCGTAGGCGTATTTCATCCTGAAGGTGTAGGGGCTCTGCTCGCCGGGGAGCACAAAGGTATGATTCTCTTCCACCACTTCGCCCATCTTGCCGTACGAGAAGGTCTTGAAGCCCGAGGCGTCCTCCACCATCCTCACCTTCCCGATGCAGTTGCCGCTGTCGGCGGCGGTGCCGTAGGTGTAGCGCACGTTGTTGGCGGGATTGAATAAAGTGTTCTGCATTTTGGTTCGGTTTTTAATGAAAATGACACTTTATCACATTATTTATAATTTGTAGAGTACGGTAACACTATTTTTTTCAACCTTCATTCTTTCATCTCCAATTATGTTATATAAGAACAACAACTCTGTTCCCACAGCAGGAAGATCCTTCTGATGTTTACCCTTAATGTTTTGCAATTCTTCCACTGTACATTTTAACTTATTTGCAATGCTTTTCCACGTGTCTGATTCACATATTTTATAAAAATAATATGGATATTCAGGGCATATAAATCTATTAACTTCACACTCCTATGTAAATGTCTCATTCTTTGTGCTCAGAATTTTTTTCATAGAAAGTTGTGATAAATTCTTTCGGATACAAACTTATAACAGGAGGACGAGTCCCTTCGCAATAAACTAGCAAATAGCCGAAGTGAAAAAGTTTAAGTATTGATGTTTCTGTGTTATAGCTGGGGTTTAATTCACCGGTGCTTGAAAAGACCTTTAGAACAAATTCTTTCTTCAGCGAATCTGGGTAAAGAAATATACTATCTGTGGGAGTAATTACATAATCTTCTATAGGGGGCGGAAAAATCATGGACAGATCTCTTGTGGTTATTGAATCCTGAAATAATTGTTTGCAGAACTGGACGCAAGCGTCAGATGCCATGTAATAATGCTGGTTGAATTTTCTATTATATAAGAGGTGTAATGTCTTTTCACTGACAATAACAAAGGATTTGTCATTTTTCCCTTTTATCCAAATAGGAAACAAGGCGTTTATTCCATCAATTTCATTCTCCAATCCTATCTGAATTAGATTGTTTATCCCTAATTCGTCCTGTTTTTCGATGGTTTGAGCCCAAAGACTGTCTTGAGAATAGCAATAAAATTGGGATATAGCTATTATCAAAAGAATGATCACTAATTTAAGCGTCTTATTCATTGTGATTATTGTTTGCGGTTCGGAGTAAAAAAGGTATTTAGTAAATCTTTGGGGATATCTACCCAACGTCTTCCATTATCAAATCCATATTGAGTTCTTTCATTAAGTTTATGTTCCTTTAATATAATATTCTGAATATTAATAGATGAGATTTCTATCAATGGTATGGAATTTTGTTCCGAAACCGCATCTGTTCTGTTACCACAATCATTATCATATGCATGTCCAATTAATTCATGTGCTAATGCAGCTGGTGAATATGAATCTGCTCCGTCAGGGTATGCGTATTTATTGTTGTCATTGAAAAAAATAGTAGACCCGCAGCCGACTCCATGAGTAGAAGCTTGTTCTTTATTATTGTACAGACAAGCATTCATATTAGGGCTAAGTGATTTAGAATCCTGGATCACATGCTTATGATTGCTGGTTTCAAGATGAGTCAACCGACTTTTTATTCTTTCATCTTTAGAATTTGCAAGAACTTTTAAATCACTAAGGACTGTTGCTTCGTATGATCCCGCTGCGGGAGTGACTTCAATCCCATGTCTATCGACTAAAGCACGGTTCTTATATTGATACTTTTGCCCATCCTCGCCCAAAATCCAAATTTCTCTCCCATTCGGGTCCACCAACTTCACTGGATTATTCCCACAATACGCATACGGAGACAAGGATGGATACTTGTCACTCATCGGGTCAACACTCATCCAGATAGAATAACTTGAGTTATAATATCTTGCGCCGAAATAGCTGTATCCTGTTTCTTCGT
>JAEERB010000179.1 GCA_016285615.1 Bacteroidales bacterium | reverse complement strand
ACTGAGCTCGTCGAAGGGCCGACCGATAAATGAAGGTGCTTTGATACTTCGACAAGCTCAGTACTCATCAACCTGCTTTACCACACCTCTATCTCATCCACGAAAATCCAAGCAGGATTGCCAAATCCGCTATGGTCTTCGGGCAGGTCGTAGCCTGAGATTACAACTTCGACAAACTTTGCCATGACGGGTTCAAAATCCACTTCGTAGGCAAAGATGCCGTCGCTGTCGGCCCAAGTGGAAATCGGGATGTCTTTCTGCGCCACCTCGCGGAAAGTCTCGCCACCGTCGGAAACCAGCACCTTAACTTGGCTCGGGTTGTAAATCCATGCACCTTTATTAGTAAGCGCATGGAAGCGGACATGCTGCATCTCTGCAGGTTGTCCCAAGTCGATGACTGCATCCAGAGGATAGCCGCAGAAGCCCAGCCAACGCCCCGAGTTGTAAGCTCCCCTACCCAAGTTGCCGTCGTTGAGCAACGGTGCTCCTTCGTAGGTGTATTTCTCGGCAGGCTGCTGGCGCAGGGTAATGGGCTTACGGGTAGCCAAATTGGTAGCAACCGTGTCAGCCCAAGCTTTCGGGTTGAAGATGTGGTCAGCATAGGTGTAATGATAAAGGTCATAGAGTTGTACCATGTGACGGCAACGTTCCACAAACGATTCAAAATCGCGCTCCTGGGGGTTGTTCCACTGTATTTCAGTCAAGGCTTCCATACGCGGCAAGGCCATGTATTGCACATGCCAAAAATGGGCGATGTATTCCGTCCAGATGTTGGCTTGCACACCGATGATATGCTTCTGCTGCTCTGGTGTCAGTTCCTCGGGAAGCGGCTGGAATTCATACACGCGCTCCACGGGAAGGTAGCCACCAATACACATGGGCTCGCTAGCGATGTCCTCGCTCTGGTAGTAGTCAAAATAGAGGTGCGATGAAGGTGCCATAATCACATCATGACCCTTCCTTGCCGCCTCGATGCCGCCTTCTGTGCCACGCCAACTCATGATGATGGCCGTCTCGGAGACGTTGCCTTCCAAGATCTCGTCCCAACCGATGACACGCCTTCCACGGGCCTCCACCACCTTGGCCATGCGGTTCATCACATAGCTCTGCAAGTAGTCTTCGGCGGAGAACTTATCATCTTTCTTGATGCCTAGTTCCTTAATCTTGGCTTGACATTTTGGACATTTTTCCCAGCGTACCTTGGGACATTCGTCGCCGCCAATGTGGATATAGGGCGAAGGGAACAGGCCCATCACCTCGTTCAGCACATCCTCGACAAACAACATGGTCTCCTCGTTGCCTGCACAAAGCACATCTTCCGATACACCCCAACGCTTCCACACCTCGTAGGGACCGCCCGTGCAACCCAATTGCGGATAGCAAGCCAAAGCAGCCTGCATGTGGCCCGGCAGGTCAATTTCAGGAATGATGTTGATGTGACGTTCGGCGGCGTATTGGATGAGGTCACGGAGTTCGTCTTGGGTATAGAAACCACCATGGCGGATGGTGTCGTAAAGGTTGCCATTATGCCCGATAACCGTACCATTACGATAAGCGCCTATCTTCGTCAGCTCAGGGTACTTCTTGATTTCGATTCGCCAGCCTTGGTCATCGCTGAGGTGGAAATGGAACTGGTTCATATTGTGCATGGCCAGCATGTCGATGTAAACCTTCACCGAGTCCAAAGGAATGAAGTGACGGCAGGGGTCGAGGTGCATACCGCGATAGGCGAAGTTGGGGTAGTCTTTTATTGTTCCGCAAGGTAATTGACAGTTGAGAGTTGAGAGTTTAGAGTTTAGAGTCAGTTGAGAGTTTGAAGTTGAGAGTTTAGAGTCGGGCTCGCCCATGTCATTCCCACGTTGGCCTGTGCGTTGGTTGGAATCTATGGGCGAGATGGGCAGGCTCTTGCGGAGGGTTTGGATGCCATAGAACACACCTGCAGCGTCAGCACCTTCAATGGTGACTTGTTTGGGTGTGATGTCGATTTCGTATGCTTCGGTTTGGTCGAAATCTTCTGGGACGACCTTCAGCACAATGCCGTCGGATTGACCTTGGTATTCTCTCACATTCAAGGCGTAGCCCATAATGTCATTGACATATTCGCTAAGGAATTCCGCCTCTCGCTCAAGACCAGCTTCGTAATAGACAACAGTCTTGAAGTTCAACTCAAAAGGTTTCCCCTCGTTCCACCGTACCTCTTTGGGTTGCGGGATGATGTCGTAATTGGCAACGGGAAGTTGCTCTTTTGTGCAGGCGGACAGAATGAATGCCGCAAATAATAGGATGGACAGTTTTTTCATTGGTAACTATTTGTTTTTGAATCGGGACTTTTTCGACTATGACCAATGACTATGACAACGACCGCTTTTACTTAATGTAAAAGTATCTTGGCTTCGTTTAAGCGGTCATAGTCATTGTCACAAGTCTTTGTCCGAAAATTTCACATCTATATTAAATCGTGGCAAAGATATTGAATTTCCAACCATAAAAACAAAAGCGCACCCGAAAAATCGGATGCGCTGTTTGTAACAGATAGCTTTTAAGCTAACATATTGGATTGCAGATTATTTTGTCGGCGCTGGGGGCTTAGGAAGCTGCATAGGAATCATAACAGTGTAGTTCTGGGCTTGAATGACATTCTGAGGTCTGGGTTGGGCAACGTAGGTCTCAATGATCTCACCATCCAACTTGACTTGAACGGTAAAGCCGCTAAACAAGGCACCTTCAGGAAGAACGAAGGTGAAATCTGTTGCAGCTTCATAATAGAGTTCCACTGGATGACCAATTTGCATTCTGACAGTATTGCCATTACCTTCAAAACCTCTATTATCAGTTCCCACCGGCAGAAGATTGCCTTCCTTGTCATAGACAAAACTACCTGTCAAGACATCTTCGGGATCGGTAGTGGTGACGATAATCTCATCGAGATACTGAGGTACATCTTCGTAAAGCTTTGTGAATGACAAATTCAAGAAGCCAGCATGGCTATAGAACTGGAAGCGGTTGGTATAGCTACCTTCTTCATCCATATTCCAACCAAACATCGGATAAAGGCCAGAGGCAAAGCTACGTTGAGGAACATAATCTTGATCGGCAGGGATTTCCATCCTCACTTCATTGCCATCAACATCGGCATTCGGATAGAAAGCGGTGTACTTAGCGGTTTCGAGATCTTTCACGAAATCAATCTCGGCTTCGGTTGCAGCAGTAAATTCAGCAACACCCGGCAGGCCGGTATTGCCGTGGCCAGTAAAATCCATTTCTTCACCAGCACCGTTGAAGATTTGAATCACATCACCGTCATCCCAAACCAGGTAAGCACCGTATTCGGCATGCGTTCTGGCATTGTTAGTAGTTTGAGCGACATTAGCGGTGAAAGTCACTTTTTGTGTATCGTTCTTCTTGCAAGCAGTGAAAGCAAGAGCCACCAGGGCGCAAAGGCCCAACATTCTTACAACTTTTTTCATTTTTTCTCTGATTTTTAATTTAACAATAATAACTACTAACGATTACCAAACTCCAGTGGTTGTAGTAAATTCCATAACTCTGCCGTTAAAACCTGTGGGTTCAACACCGCCAGAAGTGCACAGAATACCTTGCGGTTCAACTTCGATGACTTCCACTTTGGGAGTCACATACATTTTGTTTTGTTTCATTTGTTTAATGTTTTAAGTGTTTATAAATAAGATTAACTGTGTAGATTCTATCTTTTATGAATCAGACTGCAAATTAAAGCATTTTTTTCTTACGCATCCAACATTAATGTATTAATATAAAATAGAAAAACCTATCCGTTTTCGATAAACTCCTCAAAAAAATTATAATCCAGTATTTCAGAGATGTGCTTCAGCAAGTCCGTATTGATGGAGGGGCTGGCATACACCTTATATAAATGGTTGGGCGTACAAGGAATTTGACTTGCAAGCCAAACCGTTGTGCGCCCCTGCTGATGCAACACGGCCTTTATCCTATTCCCAATATGGACATCCTTGACTTTTGACATATTCTGTTTTTATTTTGCAAAATTACAGATTAATTCTCATATTCACAAGAAAACGCATTCAAAATTTAAAAATGCTTAGATTTGTGCAGAGACGGCTTCACAGCGTATCTACTGCGCATTTGGACAATGCGTCTTGATGAAATTGTAAACGAAATCGAAATCCTCGTCGGCGACGTACACCTGGTTCTTATCGAGCAACTGATTAACTTTAATCAAATTTAGCCGACGGCGAGCTTTGACACGCCGCACGTTGGCAAATACGGAGGTGCTCTTCGTTTTCGAAGCCGCCAGCATGCCTGCACCCATCGTCGTAGGACTTTTGGCCATAGCACCAACCAACGCGGTAATCAACCCTATCACCTCTGCCTTTTTGACTTGTCGAGGCATCTGGATGTGAGTCACTCCCATCTCGTCCATCTCGAAAAGGACGACATATTTGCCTAATATGGCTGCCGCAATCAGAACACCAATGATTGTCAAGACAACAAATACTCCTAACATGATACCCGAAAGCTTCGTCCAAAACAGGAAATAATCCAAGCTCATATTACCTAGGCCTATGACTAATCCGAACAGCCATACAATGCCAACGGAAATCATCAT
>JAEERB010000178.1 GCA_016285615.1 Bacteroidales bacterium | reverse complement strand
CCCGTCCGCAACATCAACGGCTTCATCATGAGCGGCCAAGCCGATTCGGTGCAGCCCTCCGCCATGATTAACATGGCCCATGGCCGCATGGGTGACGGGGTGGTTGCCTATCTCACGCGACAGAATATCCCCCTCTTTACTACAGTCTATGTGCCGCAACTGACCGAGAAGTGGGAAGAAGACAAGATGGGTATGAGTGGCGGGTTCCTCTCTCAGAGTATTGTCACTCCCGAAATCGACGGAGCCATCCGTCCTTACGCTCTTTTTGCCCACCGTATCAACAAGGATGGTCTGCAAGAGGTCTATGCCGTTCCAGAACGGTTGGCCGACTTTGTAGAAACAGTGAACCGCTATGTGGCGCTGAAATCAACCGACAATGCCGACAAACGGATTGTCATCTATTATTACAAAGGACCAGGACAGAATGCCTTAACCGCCTCCGGTATGGAAGTGGTGCCTTCGCTCTATGCTGTGTTGCTCCGTCTGCAAGCTGCTGGCTACAAGGTGACTGGCTTGCCCGCATCGCCCGAGGCACTTGCCCAAATGATACAACGGCAGGGTGCTGTGTTAGGTACATACGCCGAAGGTGCTTTCGACAAGTTTATGAAAGAAGGTAATCCTGAGTTGGTTACGAAGAAACAGTATGAGTCGTGGACTGCCAAAGCCTTGCGCCCTGCACGCTATGATGAGGTGAAAGAAATGTATGGCGATTTTCCGGGCTCCTATATGTCCACCGCCGACGGACGTTTGGCAGTGGCCCGCCTGCAATTTGGCAATGTGGTTTTGATGCCGCAGCCGATGGCCGGACTGGGTGATAATGACTTCAAGATTGTGCATGGCACGGATGCGGCTCCACCACATACGTATATTGCAGCCTATCTCTGGGCACGCTACGCCTTTAAAGCCGATGCCATCATCCATTTTGGCACGCATGGCAGCTTGGAATATACCCCACGCAAGCAGGTGGCTCTCTGCGCCAACGACTGGCCCGACCGCCTGATTGGCACTGTGCCCCATTTCTACCTCTATACCATTGGTAATGTGGGCGAAAGCCTCATCGCTAAACGCCGTTCGTATGCCACGATACTCTCGTATCTGACGCCGCCGTTTATGGAAAGTAACGTCCGTAATATCTATCGCGAATTGTCGGAATCGATTAAGACCTATTATCATATTATTGAAAATCAATCCAATACAAATAATGAAAAAGTAAGCCAGGCTTCGCTGAAGGTGAAGCGTTTGGCTGTACAGTTGGGCATACATCGTTCGTTAGAACTCGACAGTGTGCTGTCGGTTCCATATTCCGAAGAAGAGATTAATAGAATAGAGAATTTTGCCGAAGAGCTGGCCACCGAGAAGATGATAGGCCGCCCGTACATCATGGGACAGCCGTATGAGGCCAAGGCAATTGAGAGCAGCGTTTACGCTATGGCCACCGAGCCGATAGCCTATAGCTTGTTGGCGCTCGACAAACTGCGTGGCCGCGCTGTAGCTGATGCCGAAAAACACAAGACTTCTTTTACAACCCGCTACCTAACGCCAGCTCGCAATTTGGTGACACGTCTGTTGGCCAACCCGTCGCTGGCTACAGAGCAGTTCGTATGCCAGACTGCCGGTATCACCGCAGAGGAGTTGGCCAAAGCACGCGAGATTGCCGAAGCGCAAGCGCCTATGGATATGATGCTTATGATGCAGCAGATGGCCCGCGAAATGCCTGGTGCTGCCGGAGCGGCTGGCGGCCCCAAATCACATGGTCAGCAGTCGTCGAAGATGAAGATGATGATGCAAAAGATGGGTAAGAATATGGACCCCGAGAAAGCTTTGAAGATGGCCAAGATGATGGGGGCCGACAAAGATGCGCTCGACAAGATGAAAAAGGCTATGGAGGCTAAGAAGGAGAGTGCCCAACAGTCTGCGCCCAAGCCCGCGCCAGAACCTGGTTTTTCGCAAGCTGAAATCAACTGGGCTATGGCAGTGACCGAAGTGGAACGTACCATACTGAATGTGGGTAAATATAGTAACTTGTTGAAGGACAGTCCAGAACAGGAGATGCTTTCTCTGCTCAATGCGCTGAACGGCGGCTTTGTTGCGCCTACTCCTGGCGGCGACCCGATAGTGAATCCCAACACCTTGCCTACGGGGCGCAACCTCTATGGTATCAATGCCGAGAACACGCCTTCGGAAGCTGCATGGGAAAAGGGTAAGATGCTGGCTGAGAATACAATATCAATGTATCGCAAGCATCACAACGACAGCATCCCACGCAAGGTTAGCTATACATTGTGGAGTGGTGAGTTTATCGAGACCGAAGGTGCCACCATTGCTCAAGTGCTCTATATGTTAGGCGTTGAGCCTATTCGTGATGCCTTTGGCCGTGTGACCGATCTGCGACTCATCCCCTCAAAGGAACTGGGGCGTCCGCGTATTGATGTGGTTGTGCAAACCAGTGGTCAGCTGCGCGACATTGCTGCCTCACGTCTTTTCCTCATCAATAGGGCGGTGAACATGGCCGCCGAAGCCAAGGACGATGCGTATGAGAATCAAGTGGCCGCCGGCGTTGTGGAAGCAGAGCGTGTGCTGGTAGATAAAGGCCTCTCGCCCAAAGCAGCCCGTGAAGTGTCGCGCCATCGCGTCTTTGGAGGCGTGAATGGCGGCTATGGCACTGGCATACAGAGCATGGTGCAGGCAGGCGACCGCTGGGAGCAGGAGCAGGAGATTGCCGATGTCTATCTGCAGAATATGGGCGCCTTCTACGGCGATGACCAGCAGTGGGAGTCGGTGCAGCAGTATGCCTTTGAGGCGGCACTGACAGGTACCGATGCTGTCATCCAACCCCGTCAGAGCAACACTTGGGGAGCCCTGAGTCTCGACCATGTGTATGAATTTATGGGGGGCTTGAACCTGGCCGTGCGCAATGTGACAGGTAAGGATCCTGATGCCTACCTGAGCGATTACCGCAACCATAACCACATGCGAATGCAGGAGGTAAAAGAGGCTATTGGCGTGGAGAGTCGCACTACACTGCTCAATCCGAACTATATCAACGAGCAGATGAAGGGTGGTGCTTCGTCGGCCGGCACTTTTGCCGAGTTGGTGCAGAACACCTACGGCTGGAACGTGATGAAACCGCAAGCGATAGACCATGAGATGTGGGACGAGATTTACGAGGTATATGTGAAAGACAAGTATAATCTGCAGGTTCACAATTATTTCGAGTCGCAGAACCCTGCCGCCTTGCAGGAGATGACCGCCGTGATGATGGAGACCGCACGCAAGGGCATGTGGCCCGCCACAGAACAGCAATTGGCCGACATTGCCGAACTGCACACCCGTCTGGTGAATGAGTATGATGCCGCCTGCTCGGGCACCGTTTGCGATAATGCCAAATTGCGCCAGTATATCGCCTCTAAAGTGAACCCGCAGACCGCCGCCCAGTATCAGCAGCAGATTCAGAAAGCACGCCAGGCACAAAGCGCCACGGCCGACCAACAGAATGTGGTGATGAAGAAACAGGAACTGTCGCAGGGAGAAAGGACCAAACATATCATCAGCAATGTGGCGGTCGGTATTATTGTGCTGGCAGCTGTTGCCTTGTTGTTAATCATGGTGCGTCGTCGCCGCAATGCCGATAAGGAGTAGAGCTATGCAGACCGTTGTGATCAGTATTATGGTATTGGCAGTATGGAGTGTCATCCTCAAGATGACCTTCTGCAAAACGCCCGCTGTATGGATTGTCGCCGTCGTGTCGGCAGTGCTGATAGGCTTGTCGTGGCCGTGGGCTGTAGAGCAGAGCAAGACGCAAATCGCCGACTGGTTGGCCAATCCCTCGCTGATGGCCGACATTGCCGTGCTCATCACGGTGGAGGTGGCCGTGCAGATGTCGTTTTGCGTCATGTTCCTGTCGCAACAGGATAACAGCCGCCGCAAGCCGCTCAAAAGAGTGCTGTTTGTGGTGCTGAACTATCTGCCTGGCATACTTTACTTTTTCGTGCTCTTTTCGCTATTGGTGACGCTCGTCTTTGCCCTTCCCGGAGTCTCTTTCCCTGTTATCTCGTGGAGTCTGGCGGCGGCTGTACTGTTATTCGTGCCTCTGCTGGTATGGCTCACGTATCGCCTGCTGCCCGATGAAAGCACTCGCCTCGAGATGCTCTTTCTCGTCAACCTGCTCATCGCCCTCATGGGCGTCATCGCCACCGTCAACGGCCGCACCTCTATGGCAGGCGTCAACAATGTGGAGTGGGGGAGCCTGCTCGCAGTGTTGGCCATCGTCATCGTTGGCGCTACCATAGGCTTCTTCCTACGACGATTGCGAAAGCGCAATTTATAATTCATAATTTATAATGTATAATTAAGAACAAAGAACAAAGAACAAATTCAAAAAGATATAGAGAGTTATGGAATCATGGAATTATGAAAACATCTATAACTCTATAACTCAATAATTCAATAACTCCTTAACTTCTTAACTTTTAACTTTTAACTTTTAACTTAATCCCTATCCCCATGCATTACATTTCCGACATACTTTTCTGGATTTCAACAGGTCTGCTCGTGCCTGTCATTGTATTATTGATTTATTTCTTCATCCGTGCCCTGATTTTAGCGGGC
>JAEERB010000177.1 GCA_016285615.1 Bacteroidales bacterium | reverse complement strand
CCATTGTTTCCGCCACACTTTCGCCATGCAGTTACTGGAAAAAAGAGTTGATATCTATACTATTGCTGCACTTCTTGGACATCGGCAGGTATCAAGCACACAGAATTACGCGAAGATAACCCCGAAGAGGGTGCTTGAAGCCATATTGAAGATAGAATAGACATAGCTTACTGCAATTTATAGGTTCGGCAATAATCTAGGATTGTTGCCGGCTTTTTTTTGAAAACTTCAACAAAATGAGAACAGGACAGCAAAAAGAAACAGTTACGTTAGCCGTCCAAAAGAAAATGAATCATCAAAAATTAGTTAAGAATCAGTTTGGTTTAGTCCTATTCCAAATATACATAGCTTAAACTAAACCAATATTTTTATAATGTCACAACAGATTGATGAGGGTGGTAAAAAATCAGAGTTTTATTTTGTATGTTAAATGGGCCAGGGAAAGGCAAGAAATAATTGTCAATAATGCATTATCCCATGAGAAATGATAATAAAAGTATAATATCTGCGTTAAATGATAAAAAACGAGACGGCCAAAAATTAACAATTGGGGGACATAATTCTAGTGGAATAAACTCCATCTCAAAAAGCGTACAACAAATGATAAAACCAGTGTTAAAAAGTGTTCAAATGATAAGAAACGACAAATCGTATTGTCATTTGTTATCATTCTTACTTTTTTGTGCGGTACCATATTATCATTTGTTGTCAAAAATCCGTCCCTATTCTGTCCCCCGAGTGAAAAAATGTCCCTTAAAAATCACTCCTAATAAATTGATATTCAGTTGTTTACATTTTTACTTGTTACATTCTGCGTGGGTAAATGAACATTCTGCGTCGGGAAAGCAGCCTGTCGGACTGAGCCTGCACCTTATTTAAATAAACATCGGTTTTCGCTTTCAGGAACTCATAGTCTTTGGGATCCATCTTGGAAAAACAAGCCACGGAATACCATGACATCAGGAATAATAAAAGATATCTCATCAGAGCAAAAGGTTTTATTATTATACGTTTTATGGCACATAGATACATATTTCTGCTGTTATAGTTGCATAAAAAATAAATTCCAGGTTTCGATCTATAATTAATAATCTGCGCAAAATAAGGAATGAATCTAAAAGAATCGTTTCGTATCATTTTGCAGACCACAACGTGCATCTTGGTGCGGATGAAGGCTGACCGATAGCAGGGCAAGTGACGGAAATAAAGCAAAAACTGACGAACGATGAACAAAATGACGGAAAAACGGACGTTTTTCTTTCATTTTTTGTTTTGTTCCGCAAAAATGTATTACCTTTGCCGCGCAAAGACTATTTTATCCATTAACCAATGAACCAATGACTCAACAAACAAAGTAAAAAATGAAAAAACAAACATGGAAATTCGCCACGCTGGCCGTACTCATGGCTGCGATGAGCAGCAGCTACGCCATGGGCCAACATGCCCAAGGCCAAAACACTGATTGGCTGAAAGAACTGACAAGCCGCATCACTTTCAATGGCTATGCCCAAGGGGGCTACTCGTGGCAGGATGCCAACAGAACTCAGCGCAACGATTTCAATCTGAAACGCACTCTCTTATGGGCCAAGGCCCGAATCACCGACCGATGGTCGTTCTTGTTTATGCACGACTTTTCGAGCGTAGTGCAAGAGTTCTACACCGACTATCGGCTTTCTAACGACAAAGCGCTCACCATCCGCGTGGGCCAGTTCAAACACTCTTACTCGATGGAAAATCCGCTCTCGCCCACCATGCTCGAGCTGATTGACGTTTATTCGCAAGCCGTGCTCTATCTGGCTGGTGAAGGACCCGACCCGCTCAACGGCGTTAACTACGGGCGCGACATGGGAGCCATGATTTTCGGCGACCTGGCCAAAGGCCTGCTGCATTACGAGCTGGCCGTAATGAACGGACAGGGCATAAACCGCCGTGACGGAAACAACAACAAAGACCTTATTGCCAAACTCGAGGTGCGCCCACTTGACGGGCTGCACGTCGTTGCCACTGGGCAGAAAGGCAAAGGCCACGCCGTGGGTGAAGCAGATTGGAACCCGGGCGTGCATGCGGGCGACAACTACACACGCGACCGCTATAGCATTGGAGCAGAATATAAGACGGGCCAATATGCGCCCGGTAAATATAAGGAAGCCCGCCCCGTAAGCATACGTGCCGAATGGCTTGGCGGCAAAGACGGAGACGTTGGCAGCCGCGGAGGCTACATGACGGTTTGTGTACCTGTAGCCCCTAGTCTTGACATCGTTGCCAGCGGCGAAACCTACAACCGCAACACAACCGTCGACGGTTGGTGTCAGACAAACCTCACAGCCGGACTGCAGTACTGGTTTTACAAGAAATGCCGCTTCCAGGTGCAATACACACGCTGCCTCTGTGGCGACATGCTGGGCAACGACTACAACTGGCTTCAGTCGCAAATACAGGTTGCGTTCTGACAATTGAGAATTAGCAATTGAGAACAACCTGCAAGATGAACTTGCAAAACTATAATAACGAAATATCGAAATAACGTAAAAACGAAATCATAAAATGTTTATCAAAATACTTCTTACCATCGTTTTCTTGGCCGTCATGGTGGGTGTAGGACTCTATTCCCGCAAGCAGGCCAGTAGTGTTGACGGATTTGTGCTCGGTGGACGAGCAGTAGGCCCCTGGCTCACGGCCTTCGCCTTTGGCACCAGCTATTTCTCGGCTGTGGTGTTTGTGGGCTACGCTGGGCAGTTCGGATGGAAATACGGCCTTTCGTCCACGTGGATTGGCGTGGGCAATGCTGTCATTGGCTCGTTGTTGGCGTGGATATTGTTGGGACGTCGCACCAAACTGATGACGCAGCACATAGAGAGCCGTACCATGCCCGACTTTTTCGGTACCCGTTACAACAGTCAGGGTCTGCGCGTGGTGGCTTCGGTCATAGCCTTTGTGTTTCTCATCCCCTACACAGCAGGTGTGTATAAGGGCATTTCAACGCTTTTTGAGATGGGATTCGGTATTCCTTACGAATATTGCGTCATTATTATGGCCATCCTCACCGCCGTCTATGTCATATTGGGCGGCTATAAGGCCACAGCCATGAACGACTTCATTCAGGGCATCATCATGCTCTTTGGTATTATTGTCGTAATTGCTGCCGTACTCAACGCGCAAGGCGGACTGACAGCGGCCGTCGAAAAGCTGGCAACACTTCCCGCCGACGGTACTGTGGCTGGCGGAACAGCGGCTGCCGAGACTAATGGCGGTTTTGCCTCGCTCTTGGGTCCAGACCCTTGGAACCTGCTGGGCGTAGTGGTGCTTACCTCACTCGGCACATGGGGACTGCCTCAAATGGTGGGCAAATTCTATAGCATCACCGACGAGAAAGCTATTCATCGCGGCACGGTTATCTCAACGCTTTTTGCCTTCATCGTGGCCGGAGGCTGCTATTTTCTGGGTGGTTTCGGGCGTCTGTTTGGTACGCCACCGACGCTTCCCAACGGACGGTTGGACTTCGACTCCATTGTGCCCTCTATGCTTGTCACCCTGCCCGATATACTCATTGCCTTGGTGGTACTGTTGGTGCTCTCGGCCTCTATGTCAACGCTTGCCTCGCTGGTACTCACCTCAAGCTCTACCATGACACTCGACCTCATCTATCGAGACAAGAAGTCGCTGCCCGGTGAAGTGGAAGAAGGAGCCATCGACGATGTTGTAGCTGAGAAAGTGGAGCTTCGCAAGGTGGTGGTAATGCGTGTGCTCATCGTGTTCTTCATCGTCATCTCGCTGATGATAGCCCTCAATCCGCCCACATTCATCGCCCAGCTCATGGGCATCTCGTGGGGTGCCTTGGCAGGAGCGTTCCTTGCTCCGTTCATGTTGGGCCTCTATTGGCGCGGAGTTACCACAGCCTCGGTGTGGGCCTGCTTCATTTGGGGTGTGGGTCTCACGGTGGTCAATATGCTTGCCGGCAACCCCATCAACCCCATCAACTGCGGCGCCATCGCTATGGTGGGTGGCTTCGTGGTAGTGTGGATAGTAAGCCTGCTTTCGCCGAAGATGTCGCGCCAGCGGGTAGACCAGATTTTCGAATGCTACAAATAGGCGTTTATCTTTCGCGGAAACTATAGCGTGACTATACACGCGGAAACCAAGAATCTGATGATAAGAAAAGCCAAGAGAAACAAGGAATAACAATTTGTATTCCTTCTGTCTCTTCTTGGTTTTTCTTTGTTTTTCATTATGTCCCCTGTTTTTATAATTATACAAACCGAGCATCTTTTTTGGGGGAGCAAGTCTCGAACCGAGCGAGCAGACCTGTAGATGAACAATAATTGACAAATATATATGGGAGAATGATAATAAATGCATGAAATCAGCGTTAAATGATAAATAACAATACAGGCTTTTGCCCCTGCAGTTTTTTTTCATCTTAAAGAGTTTTTGTACACAAAGAACAAAACAGACCTAATGAGAAAAAGAAATTACGACAAGTTCCCCAGCACCCAAACCGACGGTATGGCTATTGTGGGCTGGGATAAAATAATATCAACGCTGGAAGAACAATGGTGTTAAGAGCCTTTGTGGGCCATCGACCTCTACTTCGGTACTTACGAGGAGAACGTCATCAGC
>JAEERB010000176.1 GCA_016285615.1 Bacteroidales bacterium | reverse complement strand
TATATCTGACATTAACAGAAAAAAAGTAGCGACGTTTCATGAAACGCCGCTACAAAGGGTTAGTTGATTGTAATAAAATTAATTACAACCCGAATTTTTCTTTAATCTTATCTACATAATCCAGTTTTTCCCAGCCAAAGAAAGTCACTTTCTTGAAGTAACGCTCTTTGCCGTTTTCATTGACGGTACGGGTGTTCTCATCCTGATAGAACACTTCCACTTCCTTCTCGTAGCAATCGCGGCCAAAGTGACCGTACGATGCAGTCGGTTCGTAGATGGGGTTCTTGAGGTTGAACCGCTTGATGATGGCGTAAGGACGCATGTCGAAAATGGTGGAGATGCGTTTGGCAATCTCGCCGTCGCTCATGTTCACCTTGGCAGTGCCGTATGTGTTGACATAGAGACCAACAGGCTCGGCTACGCCGATGGCGTAAGCCACTTGCACCAGAACCTCGTCGCAAAGGCCGGCAGCCACCATGTTCTTGGCAATATGGCGTGCAGCGTAAGCTGCCGAGCGGTCCACCTTCGACGGGTCCTTGCCCGAGAAAGCGCCACCGCCGTGGGCTCCCTTGCCACCGTAGGTGTCCACGATGATTTTGCGGCCCGTGAGGCCCGTGTCACCGTGCGGTCCGCCAATGACAAACTTGCCTGTCGGGTTGACATGCAACTTGAAGTCGGAGTTGAAGAGCACTTTTACCTTGTCGGGGCATTGCGCTATCACTCTTGGTAACAGAATGTTGCGTACATCCTCTTTGATTTTGGCCAGCATCTTACCTTCTTCGTCGAAGTCGTCATGCTGTGTGGAAACTACCAAAGCGTCAATGCGTTCGGGCTTGCCGTCATCAGAGTATTGCAGTGTTACCTGCGACTTGGCATCAGGGCGCAGATAGGTCATCACCTTGCCTTCGCGGCGGATGGCCGCCAGTTCTTGCAGAATGATGTGGGCAATTTCAATGGTAATGGGCATGAAGTTGTCCATCTCCTTGCAAGCATAACCGAACATCATACCCTGGTCGCCAGCACCTTGCTCCTCGGCAGTTTGGCGCACCACCCCTTGGTTGATGTCCGACGATTGGTTGTGTATAGACGAAATGACGGCGCACGACTTGGCGTCAAACTGATAGTCGCTTTTGGTATATCCAATCTTGGTGATAATCTTTCGGGCAACATCGTCAATGGAAACAAATCCGTGGGTGTTGACCTCTCCAGCACAAACTACCAATCCTGTAGTCACCAAAGTCTCGCAAGCCACCTTCGACTCAGGGTCCTGAGCCAGAAAAGCATCAAGTAAACCGTCAGAAATTTGGTCGCTGACTTTGTCGGGATGACCTTCCGAAACTGATTCAGATGTGAATAAATAACTCATAGTACAATAAAGTTTTATTGTTGATAATTAGGTGTTTAACGAAAGGTGCAGGGGAAAACTTGAAATGGTTTAGCATTTTTTAAAGTGGTTGCAATCATTACAAATTTGTCCACCGTCCTTTTTCGTGCGGCAAAGATACAACATTTTTTCACCGCTCGGAATAGTAAGATGAAATTATTCGAAGTTTTTTTCAAAAAAAGGGAATAATTATTGAAAAATAATTTTTTGTATTTTTGTCGTTTAATCTCAGAACTCTTATCGGAGATTAAAAATAACCTTAAAGAACTGATTTACAACGCTGAAGAAAATCCCCTTTCTAAAGCGGGCTTAATAATTCGCTCTCTATGAAACTAATTGATGGAAAACAGGTTGCAAGTGATGTCAAGGCCGAAATCGCGCTAAAGGTAAAGCAATTGCTGGACCATAATCTTCCGGCACCGCATCTGGCTGCTGTTATCGTGGGTGAGGACGGCGCTTCCAGAACATACGTGGAAAGTATCGAAAGAACTTGCAAAGAGGTGGGCTATATCTCTTCGGTTTATCAGTTTTCTTCTACCATTGATGAGGCAGAATTGCTGAAAGTGATTAACTTCCTGAATAAGGATGATGAAATAGACGGTTACATCATCCAACTGCCTCTGCCCAAGCAGATTTCAACCGACAACATCATCGCTGCCATCGACCCGAAGAAGGATATGGACGGTATGCACCCCATCAACAGCGGCAACCTGATGCTGGGCAAAGAGTGCTTTGTGCCCGCCACACCGCACGGAACTGTGGAGTTACTGAAACGCTCGGAGATCGAGACCGAAGGAAAGCACTGCGTGATTATCGGTCGTAGCAACATTGTAGGCAAGCCGTTGGCGCTGCTGCTGGCCGACAAAGAACACAATGCCACGGTCACTGTTTGCCATAGCCGTACGCAGAACCTGAAAGAGATCTGCTCGCAAGCCGACATCCTCTGCGTGGCCATCGGCAAGCCCGAAATGATTACCGCCGACTATGTGAAGAAAGACGCCGTAGTGATGGATATCGGCATGCACCGCGTGCAGGATGCTTCCACCGAAAAGGGCTACCGCCTGTGCGGCGACGTGAAGTTCGACGAGGTGGCGAAGAAGTGCTCGGCCATTACGCCCGTGCCGGGTGGCGTAGGTCCTATGACGATGGTATGCCTGCTGCTGAATGTGATGACGGCGTACCAGCGAAAAAATGAGAAAACCTTAAAGAAAATAATGTGAAACAAAAAGAATCCGTGCTCGTACAATGCGAGAACGGATTTTTGCTTGATATAGAAATAAATAAACGAAAATTAGAAATATAAAATTTGAAAACTATGAAAGAAGTAAAGTATGTGTATTCTTTCGGCGGCAAGACCGCGGAAGGTAGAGCGGACATGAAGAATTTATTGGGCGGTAAAGGTGCCAACTTGGCTGAAATGTGTCACCTTGGCTTGCCAGTGCCCGCAGGTCTGACAATTACAACTGAATGTTGTACAGCTTATTATGCAAACAATTGCCAACTTCCCGCAGGTTTGATGGATGAGGTTTGGGCTGGTATGAAGAGTGTGGAGAACATCATGGGCATGAAATATGACGATGCCGAGAATCCTCTTTTGATCTCTTGCCGTTCGGGTGCCCGCAGCTCAATGCCCGGCATGATGGATACCGTACTGAACATCGGTCTCTGCTCGAAAACTATCCCTGGATTGATTAAGAAAACCAACAATCCTCGTTTCGTTTACGACTCCTACCGTCGTCTGATTATGATGTATGCCGACGTGGTTATGGAGAAAGCCGAAGGTATTGAACCCGCCGATGGTAAGGGCATCCGCAAACAGCTGGATGACATGTTGGATGAGTTCAAGAAAAACAGAGGCTATAAGAGTGATACCGAAATCAAAGCCGAAGAGCTGAAAGAACTGGCTGAGGCTTTCAAGAAGAAAGTGAAAGAAGTTCTGGGCACTGAATTTCCCGATGACGCCAAGGCACAACTCGAAGGCGGTATCAAGGCCGTGTTCAAAAGCTGGAATGGTAAGAAAGCCATCTCCTACCGTCGTATCGAAGGTATTCCCGATGACTGGGGTACTGCTGTAAACGTACAGACGATGGTATTCGGTAATATGGGCGACAACTCTGCTACTGGTGTGGCATTCACCCGTAACCCCGCTACCGGTGACAACCAGTTCTATGGCGAATGGCTGGTAAATGCCCAAGGTGAAGACGTGGTGGCCGGTATCCGTACCCCCAACCCGTTGAACGATGATACCAAGAACGAACAAAACAAGCACATGCACTCTCTGCAAGAGCTGATGCCCGAAACCTATAAGGAACTGTGCAATGTTCGTACTATCTTGGAAGACAATTACAAAGATATGCTCGACATCGAGTTCACCATTCAGGAAGGCAAACTCTACATGTTGCAATGCCGTGTCGGCAAACGTACTGGCGTGGCTGCTCTGAATATGGCTCTCGACATGCTGCACGAAGGTCGCATTGATGAGAAGGAAGTGGTTCTCCGCCTCTCTCCCGCTCAGCTCGATGAATTGCTGCACCCCATCTTGGATGCCGCTGATGAGAAGAAACATCAAGTTATCGCCAAAGGTCTGCCCGCAGGTCCTGGCGGTGCCGTAGGTGTGATTGCCCTCGACAGCGAAACTTCTAAGGCTTATACCGAAAAGAAAATTAAGAACATCCTCGTTCGTGAGGAAACCAACCCTGAAGATGTGGAAGGTATGCGTTCGGCAACCGGTATTCTGACCGCCCGCGGCGGTATGACTTCTCACGCTGCCCTCGTGGCTCGTGGCTGGGGTAAGTGCTGCATCGTAGGTTGCGAAGCTATCGAAATAGATATGAACAGCCGTACGGTAACCATCGCCGGCAAGACCTACAAGGAAGGTGACGTGCTGAGCTTGAACGGCTCGAAAGGCTGGGTTTATGATGAGAAAGTCAACATGATTGACGCAACCGAAAATCCGCGCTTCCAAGAGTTTATGGCACTGGTTGACAAGTATCGCACCATGGGTGTACGCACCAATGCTGATACACCGCAAGATGCACAGAACGCTATCAACTTCGGCGCTGAAGGTATCGGTCTGTTCCGTATCGAACACATGTTCTATGGCGAAAATAGCGAAGAGCCTCTGGCTAAGTTGCGTAATATGATCGTGGCTGGCAATAAGGCAGAGCGCGTAGCCGCCTTGAACGAACTGGAACCCTACATCAAAGAGGCTGCCAAGGGCACGCTGAAAGTGATGGACG
>JAEERB010000175.1 GCA_016285615.1 Bacteroidales bacterium | reverse complement strand
GCTTAACTACCAAAACGTGACGGTCATCAAAGGTTATTCTTTCCAGTTTACGGAACGCTGCAAGCAAAAGTTCGAAATCATCTTTGCCGACCCACCCTACGACCTGCCAGGCATCGAGAAAATCGTGGACAATGTCTTCAACAACCAACTGCTCAATCCTGACGGCTGGTTAATTATGGAGCACTCACGCGAGCACGATTTCTCACAGCATCCCAAGTTCTACGAACACAGGAAGTACGGAAAATTAAATTTCTCATTCCTAGTCAATATGACTGAAGAATGAGAAATTCAATAAAAGGGCAATAAAACTACTGTCGTTCAGATTTTTACAATCCAAACATTTTCTTTAATTCAGGTTCTTCCATCAGATTCTTTGCATCAGAAGGACGCAGAAAATCGAGGGCTTTCACCTTCTTGTCAGGCTTGATTTCCTTTGCTTCTTGAATAATGGTGAATTTAGTGTCTCCTTGATCAACCGTCGTTTCAGTACGCAGCGGATAACCTTTCACACAGCGATATTGCGAACCGAAATTGATGGCTTCAGAAGCCAAAAAGTTATCAGAAACCCATATTACAGTTTCTTGGGTTTCATCCGTTTCGAGATCCGTGAGAACTACCACTACACGTTTGCAGAGATAGCCTGCAATATCCTTAGTTTCACCAGTATAGGTAGCATCACATTGTACGTTTTTAAACTTTTTCTCAATCGAATCGGCAGGAAGTTCCACATAGTACTTACCCATACCAGTCACTTCAATAATGGTCAAGGTCAATTTAGCATCACCATCGGTAATATTTTGAATACCAACGCCCTGCATATTCATCACAGTTTTGGTTTTATTGCCGAATACGGTAACATCAACGCTTTCGGGCATCTGTGCCAACACATTGGGATCATCAATACCTTCAACAGTGAATGAATAATGAATATGACCGGCAAAAGGTTTCTGTGCCGACAGAGATACAGTAAAGGCCATCACGAAGAGAGCCACTAACATTACAATTCTTTTCATTTTTATCTAGTTTAGGTTAATAATCACTTTTACAAGACGCAAAATTATACAAAAAAATGATTGCTACGGTGTTGGTGTAGAAAAAAGATACTTAGACCTGTACAGTAGGATTATTGCACCTCTCTTTTCACCACCCTGGAGATTAATTTCGTCCTCAATGCGCTGGGAATCAACATAGATGTATAATACGCAATGGGATTGATGAGGATAAGGCGCTTGCAACGTAGCAACTGCCGCACACACTTGGCGGCCACTTGTTCCACCGAAGCCAAGGTCAATTTTCCGAAAACACCTTGCCTCTGGATACGCGCCGTCGCATCAGGATTGGTGGCCATCGCACCAGGCAGTGCTACACTCACCGACAGTGGAGTGCCGCGATACTCTTGCCGCAACGCCAACGAAAAGTCCACCACAAACGCCTTGCTTGCGGGATAGACTGTCTTGAAGGCTATCGGCGTCACAGCAGCCATACTTGCCACATTAAGGAGGTAACTCTTAGGTTGAGACAACAGATTATCGATCAGCCCTTTAGTCATTAAAGACGTAGCCATCACATTCAGTTGCAAGATACGCTGTATGTAGGTTGAATCAGCCTTCTCGAAGGCACAAGAGCCACCGATGCCCGAATTGTTGATCAGCATAAACACCTTATACTTAGCGTTTATCGATTCCGTCAGCGCCATCACTTCGTCCGCGTTTGTCATATCTGCCACGAAACTATGCGCCTGGATAGAAAACTGAGATATAAGTTCATCCTTCAGTTTTTCCACTTCAGGATTTGAACTTACTAACAAAAGATTGATATGGCGTTGTGCTAACTCAAATGCCAAAGCACGTCCCAATCCACGACTAACGCCCGTAACAACAGCAAATTCCTCTGACATAGCTACTTGATTTGTTTCTTATAACACCGACGTCTAAACAAGAGTTCGGAATCATACTTTGCCCAGATTCGATTAGCTACATTGTTTTCCAGCTGCTGCGACGAGTTGGCGTATTTGAAGCCTCGCTGTAAGAATATCTCATTCAACTCCTTATGGTAGAGAGCATGGATACCGGAGTGGATATATTCGGGAAGTACGCCTGTGAGATACAGATCGACCACTTGCTCATGTCGGAGGGCGCGAAGCACATGCAACCAGCCGAAGGGGAACAGTTTGCCTTTGGCTTTTTGGAATGCGTGACTCAAGGAGGGCAAACTGAAAGCTATGCCCACCATCCTGCCATTCTCATCTTCCAACGCCGATACCAGCGCAGGATCAGCCACAGCAAAGTTCTGGTCTATGGCCCAATCAATTTCCTTTTCCGTAAGAGGAATGAAATTGAAGATATCCTTATAGCTGGAATTCAACACTTTGAAAAACTCATGACTCAAGTGCTGTAATTCCCGCTTATTACGAATTGGTTTCAGTTTCACATGCGTACGTTGCTGCACTCTCTCCACCAGCGCATCAATAACGGGAGGCACCGGATTCACCTTCATACGATACTGCACATAGTCCACTTCCTTCTCGAATCCCAACTTTTCAATCAGTTGCGGATAATACGGATAGTTATAGTCCGAAGCGATGGAGGGAGTATTGTCAAAGCCCTCAATCAGCATCGACTGCTTTTCCATGTTCGAGTAGCGCGACGGGCCACAAATCTCCTCCAAGCTGTTCTCACGTCCCCACTCCTCCACTTTCTGGATCAAAGCGCGTGCCACTTCCACATCATCAATGACATCAAACCAGCCGAAACGAATGCGTTTCTGTTGCTTCAGTTCATTGCATTTATGATTGATAATGCCTGCCACACGTCCCACAATCTCATCATTCTCGTAGGCAAGCCACATTCGCAAAGAGCAGAATTCCAAAGCAGGATGCTGGGTCAGCAGTTTCACCTCCGACGAATCCAAAGGCGGCACATAGTGCGGACATCCTTTATACAGACGCTTCGGAAAATCGACAAATGCCTTAAGTTCTTTGGACGTGTGAACCTCTTTGATTGTCATCAGGCAATGATTATTTGATGATTGTAAATGCAAAAATAACCATTTCCATCAAAAATTGCAATCTCTGAACAAAAAATATCATTTTTTTACATGAACATCCAGCTTCGTCTCTCATCACCTTACTTAATTGCCGTTTCTGTCATTTTCCTCATCTCATAATGATTTTCAATAAATTGGTACAAGTGCTCCTTCGCCGCGATGCAACAATCGTGCTGCGAACCTTCGTACAAATTTTCAAGCCTCATATAGGAGCATCCGCCATCGCAAATGGGAAAGACTTCACAATCCAAACATCGAGGGTCATCCCACTTGTCTGCTGCTTTCAAATAACGCGCTAACAGCGTGGTGTTCAATCCCTGTTTCAACACACTACCCACCGCCTTATCGGCACGACCAATGTCGTTCCAGCACTTGTAGAGAGAACCATCGGCAGAAATCACAAAAGCGTTCAGTTTGCGCATCATACACGAGCCAAGCTCTAATTTGGGGAAAGCATGCGTATTGTAGATCCGGTACTTTTGAAAAAGTTGCATCCAATACGCAGCCTTCTCCTTCGACGAAGCGATGCACTGCTGCTCACCGCAACACCCATTGATGCGTTCCACGAATGCAGGAGCAACGGACAATCGTTCGCCATGATAGCGCTGTGACAGATACGAGAGCAATTCAGGAAAGTGATCTTTATTCGACTGGTCGATATTGACACGAACGGCGACCGCCAAATCCTTGGTGATGGTGAAAAGCTTATCCAAATTGGCAATGATAGTCTCAAAAGTACCCACGCCCGTGCGGTGAGGACGCCGTTTGTCATGCCTCTCGCCCACACCATCGATAGTCACCTGCAACGACCGGATAGAGAGTTCCACAAGTTTGCGAACGACCAGTTCCTGCAACAGATAGCCATTGGTGACCATTCCCGCCGACAAAGGCAAATTGAGCGTGCGCAAACGAGAAGTCAAACGATCTATCACGTCCAACGCCAGCAGCGGCTCTCCACCGTACCATGTCACGAAAAGTTCCTTTACAGAAGGGAATCCTTGAACAAACGACAGCACTTTGTCTTGAACTTCTTCAGACATCGTTTCCACGTGAGAGTCATTCTCGTAACAATAACTACATTTGAAATTACAAGCCAGCGTTGGCGTGATAGTCAACGAAAGCGATGGAGAAGCAAAACGACCGAGTAGATTTTCCACTTTAAGTTTCGCAATCTCATCCTCATCATTCTCGACAAAAATCTTATTTCGCACCAACATATTGCGTTCCGAAAACTCATCGAGCGTACTGGGATTGATTTTTGCACGCTGCAAGATAGCCGCCTCCTTCTCACTCATACGCAAGAACACATTCGTCAGCGCATTATGAAGCCAATAACCATACTTTGGCGACTTGAAAAAATAGTTGTATTTCGACCACTTCATACCTGTCTAATCTATCATCTATTTACAATGACTACAGTAATCGGACAGTTCCGGTGGTATCTGCCACGGTGGTTGTATTGTCGCCAAAAACCTTGGTTTTGCATAACTTCAAACACTCCACATGGGCACAATGATTACAACCATGCCATTTGCAATTACAACCTACAGTGCCACCATAGATGGCCTCCATCTCTTCATCGGTCAGCTTATGCACCGCATTGGGAAGATAATTATTCAAGGTATCAATTTGCAAACCTTCCTCAACCATTTCAAATTCCAACT
>JAEERB010000174.1 GCA_016285615.1 Bacteroidales bacterium | reverse complement strand
AAACCGACCACAGGATATGCCAGCATAAATATGCGCAGCCCGCCCACAGTCAGCTGTGTCAACTCGTCGGCGCCGTTGGTGAAGGCATTGGCAATAGCTTCAGGGAAGAGCAACGACGCCAAACAACCCAGTGTACCCACTACCGTACCGCAAACCACCGTCAATCGCAAGGTTTGGTGTACTCGCTGATACTGGCCGGCGCCATAGTTATAGCCTACAATAGGCTGCATACCTTGGGTGAAGCCAAAGATGATCATGATGACCAAGGCGGCGACACTATTCACGATACTGAAGGCACCCACGGCCAAGTCGCCGCCGTGATATTTCAGCAACCAATTGACAATTACCGCAATAAGACAGGCAAACACATGAACGATGAAGGGAGCCAAACCCACGGCAAAGGTATCGGAGATAATTTTACCGCTCAACTTAAAGCATCCTTTCTCAAAGCGGATGAACGACTTGCGACTGCAGAAGTGAGCTACAACCCAAATCATACCCACTGTCTGCGATATGACTGTGGCCATGGCTGCCCCGCTTATGCCCAGATGCAGGCTGAAGATGAATATGGGGGCCAGAATGACATTCACCGTCACCGTCAATAGAATGGACACCATCGCCTTGACGGGATAACCCGAGGCGCGCATGATGCTATTGAGTCCGAAGAAAATATGGGTAACGACATTGCCCGCCAAGATTACACGCATAAAGTCGCGAGCGTAGGGCAAAGTGCGCTCACTGGCGCCGAACAGCAAGAGAATCTCATCCAGGAAGACAAGTGAAAGAACAGAAAAAAGAACACTGATTATCAAATTCAGAATCAGCGCATTACCCAAAATGCGCACCGCTTCTTCGCGGCGCTGCTCACCCATACGAATGGAGATGGTAGCCGAGGCGCCCGCACCTACCAAGGTACCCAGAGCCGTAGCGAGGTTCATGATGGGCATCGTAAGTGCCAATCCTGAGATGGCCAGTGGGCCGACGCCATGGCCGATGAAGACGCGGTCGATGATGTTATAGAGCGAGCTGGCGGTGGATGCGATGATAGCTGGCAGGGAGTAATTCCACAACAGCCTGCCTATATGCTCATGTTCTAACTGCTCGGTATTCCTGTTCATCATGATAGGCACCCTTGATTACTTCTTCTTCGCTTTGGCAGGCATCAACTTCGCTGACAAATAGAGCAGTTTGTACAAATCCAACTTAAATAACGACGGGACATTGACAATCTTGCGTTTCAGTCGCTCGCCCTTACGGGCATACATCTTCGCCAGCAGCGGCGACAAGTGGTACTTTTGGCAGCGGGCATAGGCTTGCAACAAGCGCATGTGCGCTTTCATTTCGCCAACCGCCGGGTGGTCGGTAGCGATAAAGCTGACGATATTGTCGATGGCCGACTCCACTTTCTTCAGATACTGCGCATTGGTATCCAAGCCATCGTGATAGAGGCCGTTGTCGATATGTATGCAAGGGATATTTTCCTGTTTCAGTTGATAGCCAAAGACCGTGTCCTCATTGCCATAAGTCACGAAGTTCTCATCAAACTCAAAACGAGAGAAAATCTCCTTCGACAGCACCACGTTAAATGGCGTGAACGAGTCGTAGGGATGCAGATTGCGCTCGGCGGCGGGTTTCTGTTCGCGATGCGTTCCGTAATACCAACGCAAATAGCGGTTATCCTTAGGCTTCTTGGCACGATAAAGCACACCGCCGTTAATCACGACGAGTGGCTTATCTTTATGTTTATCAATCTCTTCCAGATATTTGGCAATATAATCGCTTTGTGCCACGGCTGCATCACAATCCATAAAGAGGATATAGGGATAATGGGCTTTTGAAGCCAGCACATTCCTCACCTTGGCGCGCCCCACATTGAAAAGGTTCTGCAGATATGTCACTTCAGGTTCAAAGTCGAGCTTGGCATTTTTGAACCGATACTGCTGATCGGAGGCATCATCCAGCATAATAATCTCAAAGGGAACGGCGCTCTTGCGAAGTTGCTTCAGCAAGGCCGTCACCAGCGGCAGGACATTATGGTTATAAACAGGAATCAGTACCGAGAGCATCGTGAGGGGATTACAGCATAGAATCTATCAGTTTTCCGTCTTCGATACAGATGGTACGGGAAGCGAACTTGTCGATCATAGAGAAGTTGTGGGTAGCCATCACCACGGTGGTTCCCTGCTTGTTGATATCGTGCAGGATTTTGAAGATTTCCTCTGCGGTCAGCGGGTCAAGGTTGCCTGTCGGCTCGTCGGCTAAGATAATATCAGGGTTATTAAGCAGGGCGCGAGCGATGCAGACGCGTTGCTGCTCACCACCTGATAGCTGGTGCGGGTATTTGAAATCCTTGGTACCCAAACCTACCAAACCAAGCACCTCTTCGATGCGGTTCTGCATAGCGTTGAGGTCTTTCCAGCGAGTGGCTTTCAGCACAAACAGCAGGTTTTCCATCACGGTTTTGTCGGACAGCAGTTGGTAATCCTGGAAGACAATACCCAATTTGCGACGAAGGTATGGAATCTGACGTGTTTTGATCTTCTTCAGGTCATAGCCAGCCACGATGGCTTCTTCGCCTTTGGCGGGCACATCGGCAAACAACACCTTCAATATCGAGGATTTGCCACTGCCGGTTTTGCCAATCAGATAGACAAATTCACCCTTCTGAACCGTCATATTCACTTTGGGAAGAATCAAAATCTTCTTCTGGTAAATATCGATATTTTTCAGCGAAATGATGGGCGCCGGCTGTGCTGGGATGTGAGACTCCACTTGCGGTTGGGGAGCTTCTTGAACTTCGTTCTGAGGTTCTTCCTGAACTTCTTCTTGCGGTTCGATAGCGGCCTCCATTTCAGGCTCGGCTTGGGGTTCTACTTGGGGTTCGTTTTGGATTTCGTCCACAGGTTCCATACTAAAGTCTTTGATAACAAATAAATTCGCAACAACTGCCTAAGCAATCATTCTTTTTACAAAAAGTACGCAAAAGTAAACAAAATATAAATGCCAAGCAATAGCCTTGCAGGAATATTATCGACAACGGAAGGGGCAAAACTTTGTCGTTGCTGAACAGCATCAAAGCTGCGGCTAGCGCTGAATGCGGAGCTGATACACTTTCAGCATGCGGGCGGGCATATAGGAGAGTTTCGCTTGACGCAGACCTTCGTTGCCACCATCTTCGGCGCGGTTGATGTAGGGGTAATGGAAGGCGATGCGGCCCGCAAACTCGCAGTTAATCATTGCGTATGCCCCTTTGCAACGGCGGTCGGCCTTCTCGAAGAGCACTGCATACATCGTCTCGTTCAGCGGGCAGCCGATGGTGAAGGCCACCACATGGTCATCCACGCGCAACAGCAGTCCCCGCAGCGGCAACTCGGCATAGTGTGTAAAGGCCTCCTGCAGCGCTTCGTTCTCGAGCTTCAGCGGCGAGTCCTCCCCCACTTGGATGTCGTCGTTCCATTGGCGGTCGAAGGCCATCACCTCTGCCAGATTATCGCCGGTGATGTACTCGGTGCTCCAATCATAACTGCGGGTAAAGGCATGCACAAAATTGCGTTTCGCCTTGAGCGCGTGCCCCGAAAGCGAAGCCAGCGCCTCCGACTCATAGACATACTCGAAATCATCGCGCATCTCGCGCACCTCGCACACATAGCGTCCTGATGCAACTTGCTGTGCCACCCAGCTTTGCATATCTGCGACATGGCTCTCATCGAAGAGCATGTTGGCCGACTCGCACTCAGCCAAAGCGCTGTCGCGCCACTTGTCCAATGCTTGTGAGTACGGAGCATGACCTACGGGGAACAGATATTGCCATTCATGATGTTCATACTCCTTAAGCCACAGGAAATCAGCATCAAAAGCCATCTGAAAACCAGAGGCTTGGTGGTACAGACAGGCCACCACAAAGCTGTAATTCAACAAACCTGTCGAGTTATGGCACAACCGTTCGGTCAGCAACGGCCTATCATCCCAAGTTATCGGCTTAAACTTCAATACCGAGGCTTCATTCATGGCAAAAAATCTGTCGTTTTCGTTTTTTGGAGGTGCAAAAATAAAAGAAAAAACAAAGCGTCAACATTCGTTTTTGTAGTGAAAAAAGTCGTATTTTTGACTTCTCAATTTTGAAAGCTTCTTTTATGAATTTTACCTCAGAAGAGTTACAACAGATCACAAAACGCGGCAGCGATCCCAAGCAGGTTGAAGAGCAATTCAGCCGCTTCACCAACGGCTTTCCATTTGCCCGTTTGGCACGCCCTGCCACCGTGGGCGACGGCATCATCCGGATACCGCAAGAAGCCACCGACTATTATCTAAACTTATACGAACAGCAGAAAGAGGCATTCACCATGCAAAAGTTCGTACCTGCATCAGGAGCAGCCTCCCGCATGTTCAAGAGCCTGTTCGAACTGAAGGATAATCCCACACCCGACGAAAAACAGCACCAGACAGGCCTCAAATTCTTGCACAACCTGCCGAACTTTGCCTTTTACGAAACTTTACAAGAGGTCATGCAACAACATGGGCACGACTTGTCAAAGGCCATTGCAGCAGAGGATTACCGCACCATTATTCATTACCTTTTGGATGAAGAGGGCCTCGGCTACGGCCACAAGCCTAAAGGAGCATTGCTCTTTCACCGTTACGAGAACGGGCATCCGCACACGCCCATCGAGGAGCACCTGATTGAAGCAGCAGAGTACGCTTGCAACAACG
>JAEERB010000173.1 GCA_016285615.1 Bacteroidales bacterium | reverse complement strand
GACGGCCTCTTCCAGCGTACTGTCTCTGCGGTCGAGGTATTCGTACTTCTCGTCAAAGCGAGCGTCTTTCTCGTAAGCTTCCATCATCTCGTCACTTGTCATCTCTACCGTAGTACTATCGGCCAGGCGGAGATACTTGTAAACTATCTCTTTCACAGCAGGTTTCTCGATAAAGGCTTCTGCCACATTCTTACCTTTAGCCCAGTCGCTGAAATCGACGATAGGCAGATGGCGATAAGAGATGAATTGAACAAGGCAAACGATAATGCAGCCAATGCCTGCGAAGCACCATTTTCCCAGTTCTGTCAGACGAATATCGGGGATTCTATCACGACAAATGAAGACTATCAAGGTTGGAATGATAATGCCCACATTCTTCAAGAAGGTGTGGAAATTATTCAGTTTGATGGCCGCACCGAAACAGCCGCAATCCTTCACTACGCCAAAGTCATAGCCGTATTTGAGTTCTAGATGTTCGGCCAGTGCCAGCCAAGCTGTCAGCAGCAAGAAGAACGTCATAAACAGCAAGTAACCCCACGCCACCAGTTTAACCTTGATGCGGAAAAGCAGCATGAAACCGAGCAGAAATTCGGCAATATTCATACACACAGCGATAAACATGCACAGCGGATGCATGAAATCCATACCAAACGACGTGAAGTATTCCTCTATCTTAATAGCCGAAGCGACAGGATCGACAGCCTTGGTTAAGCCTGAAAAGATAAAGAGACAGGCCAGAAGGATTCGAATGATGGTGAGAACGATGGGTTCTTTTGTTCTACTATGATAATTGTATGACATACGCAAAAATAATTGACAATTAACAATTTATAATTAACAATGAATGATGATTGTTACTGTTTTTGTTCGTCGAGTTGTATCAAAGCGAAGACAGCATAGTTGATGATGTCGTAATAGTTGGCATCAAGACCTTCGGAGATGATGGTTTTGCCGTTATGATCTTCTATCTGCTTGATACGAAGCAACTTCATCAGAATAATATCCGTAATGGAACTGGTTCGCATTTTGCGCCAAGCCTCGCCATAGTCGTGATTCTTATTCATCATCAGTGCTTTGGCGTTATGCAAGTATTTGGTAAACAATTCCACTGCCTGTTCTGCCGGCATCAGTTCTTCCATGGTGTTAGCCACGCCCACTTCCAGTTGGATGAGAGCCATAGCCGAATAGTTGATGATGCCAATGTATTCAGGTTCAACACCTTCATTGATTTTGGCTTCACCTTTTTCTTCTATGCTTCTGATTCGTTGGGCTTTGATGTAAATCTGGTCAGTAAGGGAGGACGTACGTAGTATGCGCCATGCCGTACCGTAATCCACCGCCTTGCGAGTGAATATGTCCGTACATTTGGCTATGACGGCATCATATTGTGCGGAAGTATCTGGTTGTTTTTTCATAATTAGTATTTAATCAACTTATATACAAGCGTTTGCTTGTTTTTATCTTGAGCACGGATCATATAAATGCCGCTTTCAAGTTCGTGAATATCCAATTGATAGGAAACGGTTGCAATATTACTAATTTTCCTAATACATTTTCCAGAGATATCAAAAATTTCAAGCATGGTAATTGGAGTTTCGGCTTCCACTATTACCTTATTGACAGCGGGATTAGGATAAAGGCGTCCGCCTATGGGAATCTCTGCTTGTATGATGCCGGAAATAGTGCTATTAGCTGGCAGAATAATGTTGTCAAGCCAAGCCGCATCACAGCCGTCACTGTTAGTGTAATCTTTTGAATATAAGAAAGTAAGCATGTGTTTTCCTTTGCTTATAGGAATACTTATCCTTTCCCATGGTAATTCACCTGAAGCCTTATCCATCTCTGCGGCATCAATCCTGAATTTGAAAAAGTCGTAATCAACCTCGGAAGACACTTTGCGATAATAAGATACGGAATCATCCTGTAACACATTCAGTGTGATGTAAAACATTGATGTTTGGCCATCGCCAAGCGTGCGGGATGAGCGAGCTGCAAAAGAGCCTGCAAAACGGCAGCTGTCGGTCACTATCCACGGATTGTGATTCTGCTTCCAATTAAACTGCGAGAAATCGCCTGTCTCGAAATCTTCCATGGCACAATCGGTCATCAGATAAATGGTGTCGCAAACGTGGATATGGGCAGAGATAAAATGTTGTGTTAGCGGAATGATGCTATAGGCGGGCAAGGCATTGTCGATGCGGAAAGTGTATTCGGCCAGGAAATAGCCGCTGTGCGACTCATCAACCAACGTGTCAAGAAAATGCAACAGAGCAACTTGCGTAGCATCGGCTGACAATTTCGCCACCACACTGTCCATAGCCACATGGCCCACATTGTGCGTAACCACCGACAAACGGATCAGTTCGCCAGCATCAAGATAGCCGTCGCCATCACCTTCCAGTTCTTCTGTCCAATAATCCTCCACACACCATTTAGGAGCCGCAACAGGCAGGAAAAAGTGCGTGGTGTCTCTCTTTTGAGCATAGCAGGCCACCACATCAAATTGGGCTATCTCGCCATCTTCCAGACTATCAGGCAACAAAGCCGAGAAAGCGGCTTGCAGCACAGTATCACCCACCTCAAGACGGTCAATTTCAACCACACTATCTTTCAGTGTCACGCCGGGCAGGTCGCTATGGAGTTCAAGACGAATGCTATCGACTGGCAGATTACCCACATTCGACGCTTTCACATGCCAACTAACAAGCTGTGAAATAGCTGGCACACTGCCTTCTGCGAGCTGAAGGTCGGTAGCTAAAACCGACAGCGAATCAAGCGGTTTCAAAGAGATGGTCTTGAATGCGGTTTTATAATGTTGGGCGGAAGCCGTCAGTTCGTAGTCATCGGGCGTGATGAGCATAGGGAAACGAAGTTGCGCGCGACCTTGGGCATCAGCCATTGCTGTAGCCACCCATTCGAGGTGATGAGTCAGGGAGACCATGGCATACGGGGCCGTTTTCACATTCAGCAAAGTAGCGCCAGAAGGCAGTACATCAACTGATTCAAGCGGCATTGTCTTAGGTTGTGTTAGCCAGGCCGACAGCGACGGGTCACCAAACAGATGATAGATTTCCCAATACAGCTTTTTTCGAGTGGACGCCGATTGTTCTACAGCGAGATTACCGCCGGCGACCACGGCGCCGTTGGTAAGGCTCCACGCAGCAAACGGCTCGCCATGCGTATGGAACATACGGTCGATGGCACCCAAACATAAACCGTCATACTTCGGATTGGCAGAAATCTCGGCGCGAAAGCCTACAGCCCAATAATAGTCCTCATCCCAATACGTGTCGTTCGACGCACCGATATAGGAAACGGCGCCTTTGTTGTTGGCGCGCATCATCGCCTCTGCAAAGCATGCCGATGCATTATAGCGGCCCGACTGGCAACAATTGGCCAGTACAAAGCCATAACGTCCGTAATTGTCAAGTGCTGCAATATGGGTGGTGTCAAAACGCGGGTTCTGCCAGCCGTAATCGCCGCAGTGGGCCGTGTAGTTGACAAAGCCAGCCCCCTGCCCTACGGCAGCACGAATCCCCTCGGGTTTGACCTCCGTATCGTGCAGATATTTTTGGGTATGCTGGTAGCCATTAGCTTCATTAATGTACTGCTCACTCAAATAATTCATTTGCCCATCGGCGTACGTGGCAGAATGAGTCATATCGTAACCAGCCACTAAGACAGCATCATCCAAATAGCTCAAGTCGCTAAGCGTACACTGTTCATACGCTAATGTCTTGTCAATCTGCGGAATAAGTTGCGCTACATTTTGAGCGGAGAAGCGCCCGTAGTAACAATCCGGCAGATAGTCGCCAGTCCATTCGCAATAGTACAAGTCGGTGGGATGTCTGCCCGTCTTTCCTGTAAATGCCGGAATCTGCGCCACATCGCCCACCAGCAAAACATACGTCGGTGCTGGGTTGGCCTCTGTAGCCATATCGTACTGGTTCTTAATATATTGAGCAATGGATACGGCAGTTTTGCCCACGGCTGGGTCATCGGTATATGCCTCCTCTACCATAAATCCTTTTCTCTTTTTCCAAGTCACAAAGCGCTGCAGTTCCTCTCTGAACATCGGGTCAGAGACAATCAGATACTTGATGGGCGATGGATAAACCACTCCTTTTGTTCGCATGGGCGAAGGCACCAACGTGCGGTCGAACTGACTGGAAAACAGTGCATTGTCGTGAACACGCTTAAGACGTGCACTCTGTTCGTAATCGGGGCTGACAAATGTCAGTGTGAACTCCATCTGCTTGATTAACTGCAACTCTCCCGACACAGGATTGTAGCGAATGGGCGACACCGTCAAGGCTGCCAGGTTGGCGCTACGCATCACGCCTCTCTTTTCAGCCGTAACAGGTTGAAAACCATAAAAATCGTTCGTGGCATAAAGATTTTTGTCAATAACAAATGGCGCCGGTTCCTCTTCTTTAGAAAGCGATGGCTGCGCAGGCCACAATGGATGAACCAAATCGGTCATGGCGGCAGTCGCATAATCAATGTGATTAACCTCCACCTTAACATCCACACAAAGAGGAACATCTATCAGACCTATCCAGATTGGCAATTGAGGACAGCCGATTTCGTTAGAGAAATGATGATAAGGAATCGTAATTTGCGAATAAGAGCCCGTCGGATCATTTATCTCACTGATGTTCAACTGGCTGGAAGTGTACCGATAAGTCCACTTGTTGTTTTCCTGCCGCACCAATTCCACCACAGCC
>JAEERB010000172.1 GCA_016285615.1 Bacteroidales bacterium | reverse complement strand
CACGTCACCCACCACAAGGACGGTCGCAGAATGGAATTGTTGGAAAAGCGAATGGCTCATCTTCAAAATTTTTGCAAATGTACAAAAATTTAGGGAACTATATCAGTTTTATTGCCGCCAATTCCCTACCAATTTTATGAATAGCCTTCTCTATCTTCGAAACCTGCTGAGATGAAATGTATTGACCTTTTTTGTACTGGCGCATCAGCGAGGGATTAATGCCTGCATACTCGGCAAATTTACTCATATTCAAATATTTGTTGTAATGCAGGAATGATGCAATGTCATATTTATACACAAATGTAATATTCTTCAAGTCATCAGGCTCTTCGATGCCATCCTCTTCACAAAATTGGATAATTTCCCTAACTGAATTTTCAAAATCCGCCTTTGCTTCCGCAATTGTTTTACCTTCTCCAATGATTGTGGAATGGGTATCGGGAGTAAAAATTCCAAAAGTGCCATCTTTGCCCATTTCAATCAATGCTGTGCTTTTTTTCTTCATAAAGTATTAAAATTGAATTATCCTATTAGAATGACACCATAACCATTAAAAACCTATCATTTTTTTTAGTTTAAAATACAGTCCCGTTCTAATTTCCTGTGAACCATGCCTTTCAATTTCTAATATGTCTTTTATATTAGGATGTTTGTATAAATCATGTTTTCTTCCAGCACGCCATAAATACCATCCCTTCTCTTCAGCAATTTTCCTCAACTCATTCCATTTCATCTGTTTTGATTTTGCAAAGATATTACATTTTCGTTATATAATAACGAATTTCATCAAGAAGTTATTAACAAATTATCTATCTCAATAAATGTCTTTATTTTACATTGCAAAAATAGAATATTATCCACATAATATTGCCCTTTTAAAATAATAATTTATTAACAAAATAGCATTTTCAACAACATACGCATAATTAATAAATTAGGAGATACACAAGTCTTTTTTGTTTAAAACTTATTAACACAATAATATGATGCCTACAGCATGATACTCAATACAATAAAATCCCTTATATTTGCAAACAGAAAAACATCAAAAAACAAGAAATTAAAACATTTATTATCAATAAGATAAACATTATGAAAAAGTCAACCATTTCCATTATGATGATTTGTATAGCACTTCTGCTTCCGGGCTGCAAAAAGAAAGCCGCCACCACTCCCGAACTGACCTCGGGCATCGACCTGACCAACCTCGACACGACAGCATCGCCGAAAGACGATTTCTACCAATACGCTTGCGGCGGCTGGATGAAGAAATTCCCCATCCCCGACGAATACTCGCGCTATGGCAACTTTGACCGACTGGCAGAGACCAACCTGACTCAGCTCAAGGATGTCATCTCGGAAATGGCCGCCAAAAAGCATAAAGCAGGCACCATCGAACAGAAAATTGGTGACCTCTACAACCTCGGCATGGACTCAGCACGGCTCGAAAAACAGGGCAATGAACCCATCCAAGAGGCGCTGACCAAAATCGCACAACTGAAGAGCCGCGAGGAGCTGACCGCCCAGCTGATTGAGATGCACAACAACGGCACCGCCCCCTTCTTTGCCATCTTCGGAGAAAGCGACCCCGACAATAGCAGCATGGTCATCGCTTGGCTGTCGCAGAGCGGCCTCGGCATTAGCGACCGCGACTACTACCTGAAAGCGGAGCACAAAGCCATTCGCGAGCAATATATAACACTCATAGACAATCTATTACAATTAGCCAACTACCCCACCCTCAACCCCAAAGCTGCCAACACCAAAGTTGCAGCCACCAACATTCTTGCACTGGAAACCCGTATGGCAGCGGCCTTTATGCCCAAAGAAGCTATGCGCGACCCGTTTGCCATGCACAACATCTACAGCATCGAGCAACTAGACAAGACCATGTCCGCCCTTGACATGTCGCAATACCTACGCGAGCGCGGCTTGGGCGACTTGGAGAGCATCAATGTGTGCCAACCCAAATACTTTGAAGCATTAAACAAAATGCTGTCACAGACCGACTTAGAGACCATTAAAGCCTACTTGGCGTGGAACCTCATCCGCCATGCAGCCCCCTACCTCAGTCACGACTTTGCCGATGCCAACTTCGAGTTCTACGGCCACCAACTGACAGGTGCCACGGCTCAGAAGCCCCGCTGGAAAAGAGTGATCAGCACGGTTAATGGTGCTTTGGGCGAAGCGGTAGGCCAGATTTATGTGGACCACTACTTCTCAGCCGACGCCAAGTCGCGCATGCAGAACCTTGTCAGCGACCTGCAAGTGGCCCTGAAAGAGCGCATTATGGGCAATACTTGGATGGACGACTCAACCAAGTCCAAGGCCGTAAACAAACTCTCATCGATGATTGTCAAGATTGGCTATCCCGACGAGTGGCGCGACTATAGCAGTTTGGAGATCAAGGACGACAGCTACTACGCCAACATAGTACGCGCCGAACGCTTTGAGAGCGCCTACCAACTTGGCAAAATCGGCAAACCCACCGACCCCACCGAGTGGCAGATGACACCGCAGACGGTCAACGCTTACTACAACCCTTCGACCAACGAAATCTGCTTCCCCGCCGCTATCCTGCAGCCACCGTTCTTCAACGTAAAGGCCGACGACGCCGTTAACTACGGTGCTATCGGTGTGGTTATTGGCCACGAGATGACACACGGCTTTGACGACCAGGGCCGTCTGTACGACAATATCGGCAATCTGCACAACTGGTGGAGCGAACACGACGCCCAGGCTTTCAAAGAGCGCACGCAGATATTGGTGGATCATTTCAACGCCATCGAGGTGGCTCCCGGCCTGTTTGCCAACGGCGCTTTCACTTTGGGTGAGAACATCGCCGACAATGGTGGTTTGAACGTTGCCTTCACCGCACTGAAGAAAGCCATCGCCGAAGGACGTGTTAAAGGTGAGATGGACGGCTTCACTCCTGAGCAGCGCTTCTTCCTCGCCTACGCTGGCGTATGGGCTTGCAACATCCGCGATGCCGAAATTGTACGCCGCACCCAGAGCGACCCGCACTCGCTCGCCAAATGGCGCGTCAACGGCACCCTGCCCCACATCAACGCTTTTGCAGAGACATACAACCTCAAGGAAGGCGACGGCATGTACCTGGCACCTGAGAAGAGAGCTGTGATCTGGTAAACAATTTACAATTAACAATTTATAATGTACAATTAAAATGTAAAGAACAAAGAACAAAATTCAAAGTTCAAAGAATAGGTATTTCTAACCAAACCACTATAAACTAACAACTTTCAATCAATTGTGCATTGTGAATTATGAATTGTGAATTCGCTAATCGTAAATTGTTAATTATCAATTATTAATTATCATGAATTTCCTCGTTCGCCCTTATAAATCAGATGATTACGACAGCATATTGGCCGTATGGCAGGCCACTGGCTTGGGTGGAGCGCATCGCGGCGACAATCGCGAAGTGATTGAGCGGACGCTCGCTCACGGCGGTGCCTTCTACGTACTGCAAAACAACGATGACGGCCAGATTATCGGCACCGCCTGGATTACCAGCGATGCGCGACGGCTCTACTTGCACCACTTCGGCATTATTCCCGAATATCAGGGGCAGAAACTGAGCCACCTGCTGATGAAACAATGCATGGAATACACACGCCAGCAACAGTTGCAAATCAAGTTGGAAGTGCACCAAAACAACCTCATCGCCCAACACCTGTACGAAGACTATGGGTTTGGGTATTTAGGAGATTATAAGGTATTGATAGTGAGAAATATCTAATTATCAATTAATACAAATTACGCTTGCTCTACACTGTCATACCACGGTGTATTGGGCTTTCTAATCATTTCGCCTTCTTTAAACGAATATTTCTCTTTGTAATACTTCATGACTTCATAAGACATATCATCACCATCATGTATATCGTACCCACACCGATGAAAATAGGCTAAGAAGTCTTCCTTGGTGTCCAATTTAACATCCTTGCCAAAAATAGACCATCGGTTTTGCACATTCATCTTCTTTACCAAAAAAGATGCCATCATATCCATTAACTGAGAAGGAACCACGCCAAACACCTTTTTATTTACCACAACATAAGGTACGGCTTTTTCAAAACAACCTTTAGAGAAATAATCCAACAGGCGGCATAAATTATATGGCGTTAGATACCATGCATCACGATTATCCGAATACAAAGACTTGCGAGGGATTTTCAAATAATGGGTGCTGGTGACCGGGGCCACTTTCGACAATGTGGTTGGTTGGGGAGATGGCGTTTGCTCCGAAGTCTTTTCAGGTTTTGAATAGACCGTAAACACTGGCTGATACGAGGGATCAGCTGCTGAACGCATAGTATAGCGGGTAGCTTTCAACTCCTCCTGCGGCTCGGGGGGTGCCGGTCTTGGAATTGGCTTCACACTCTTCACTTCAGTTGATGGCCGCCATGGCTCTTGCTCTGGTTCCATTTCTTGTGGCGGTGCCAGTTTCTGCTCATCATCATCTTCCTCCAAATCCAAGTACGGATGAGTGTTGCGGTATTCCATAACAGCCAACTTGTACTCCGGCTCCTGCACATTGAAAAAGCGCGACATACCGTATGCTGCGTAATGCTCTGGCGAAATCACATATTTCGAGGAAAAGGAATAGCTTTCATCAAACTCCAGAGCAGGTTTATCGCGACCGCAATCACCTTTCACACAGATTGTTATCTTATAAACCTTCCCTACTTCCACTCTAAAAGTATCTTGGGAGAGAAAACCCTTTCCCATCAAGT
>JAEERB010000171.1 GCA_016285615.1 Bacteroidales bacterium | reverse complement strand
CACCTCTTCTTAGTTTCTTAACTCAACAATTTCGGTTCCTAATTGTACATTGTAAATTATAAATTGTAAATTGTTTCGTATCTTTGCACCTCGTTTAATTGTAGCGTATGAAACTGACATTTTTAGGCACCGGTACTTCGCAGGGAATTCCCATTGTGGGTTGCAAATGTGCTGTGTGCCAGTCGGATGATGCGCGCGACCACCGCTTGCGTACTTCCGCCTTCGTGGAGGTGGAAGGCCTCAACATCCTGATAGATGCAGGTCCCGATTTGCGGCAGCAGTTGCTGACCAACCAAATTACTCGCGTGGATGCGCTGTTGACCACCCACGAGCATAAGGACCATATCGGTGGCATTGACGATATTCGTCCCGTTAATTTCCTGATGGAGAAGACTATGCCCATCTACGGACTGCCGCGGGTGCTGCATGTCATCCAAAAGGATTACGACTATGCCTTCAAGCGGGTGAAATATCCTGGCGTGCCCGACTTGAGTCTGATTCCGGTGCATGACGAACCCTTTATGGTTCAGCATGTTCAAGTGACACCTATTCATGTGCAGCACCTTACTTTGCGCATTTTGGGGTATCGCATCGCCAATCTGGCCTATATTACCGATGCCAATTTTATTTCGGAAAAGGAAATGGCTAAATTGCATGATTTGGATGTGCTGGTTATCAATGCGTTAAGACTTGAACCGCACTATTCACACTTTAATCTGGAGCAAGCCTTGGCTATTATCGATCGTTTAAAGCCAAAACAAGCTTATTTGACGCATATCAGTCACTCGTTGGGCAAGTATGTTGATGTGGCGCCCACGCTGCCTGAGAATGTTTTTTTAGGCTATGATGGCCTTTCTGTCGAATGGTAGTTGCAACGCAATGGATTTTCTTTTATATTTGCACTTTAAACTGTAAAAATCTATGTGGAAAAAATCATTGAAATGGGGCGTTTTGCTGGGAGTGGCAATATCTTTCTTGGAGTTGGTGCGCATGTATGCCCGGTTGTATCAGTATGAGGCTCGCTCGATTTTCGACATTGTGCTGATCATCATCTTCATAGCGTTGCTCTATCTCGCACAGAAAGATTACAAGGAGACCCTTGGTGGCGGATACCTCTCTTTTGCCAAGGCGTTTGGCATTGGCGTCATCGTCACAGTGACAGCCCTGCTTATCTATCTCTGCTATATGATGTTCCACTTCTCTTTGATAGAACCGACCGCGGTGCAGCGCATCTATGAAGGCAAAGTGACCAATGTGTTGGCCGCCGCTATGCTCTATTCGCTACCAGTGCTGCTCTATGGCCTCTTTTTCGACCTCTTTACGGCGATGTATTTGTATAAAAAGAAAGAGGATGAAAATAAACTGAAAACTGAAAATTGAAAGATACCTTCCGCGGTGGTGTCGACAAGCTCAACCACCGCCTCGGAATGACACCAATAACAATAACTCAAACAACTCTCAATTATTCATTGTAAATTATAAATTGTTAATTAGCATGGACATATCTGTTGTAGTACCGCTTTATAATGAAGAAGAATCGCTGCCGGAACTGGTGGCATGGATTGAACGCGTGATGCAGGAAAACTCGTTCTCGTACGAGATAGTGATGGTGGACGACGGCTCTACCGACAAGTCGTGGAGCGTCATTGAAGAACTTCGCGCTAAGAACTCTTGTGTGAAGGGTATCAAGTTTAGAAGAAACTACGGCAAATCGGCGGCGCTGAATGCCGCTTTTGAAGTGGTGCAGGGCAATGTGGTCATCACAATGGATGCCGACCTTCAGGACAGTCCCGACGAGATTCCCGAGCTTTACCGCATGATTACCGAAGATCATTATGACTTGGTTTCTGGCTGGAAGAAAGTGCGTTACGATTCCAAACTGGCAAAGAATATCCCATCCAAGTTTTTCAATTGGACCACTCGTCGCATGTCGAAGATTCAATTGCACGACTTTAACTGCGGTCTGAAAGCCTACAACATCGATGTGGTGAAGTCGATAGAGGTCTATGGTGAGATGCACCGCTACATCCCTGTATTGGCCAAGCAGGCAGGTTTTACGAACATCGGCGAGAAGGTGGTTCATCACCAGAAACGCAAGTATGGCGTGACCAAATTCGGTTGGAACCGCTTCATTAACGGCTACTTAGACCTGATTACCATCATGTTCGTTTCTCGCTTTGGCAAGAAACCCATGCACTTCTTTGGCTTGTGGGGCACGCTCTTCTTCTTGGTGGGCGGCATTACAACCTTATGGCTCATTATCAAGAAGTTGGTTTGCCTGTATGGTGGCATGCCTTTCCGTCAGGTTACCGACCAGCCGCTGTTCTACATTGCCATGTTAGGCATGATTATGGGCTTGCAGATGTTCCTCTCCGGCTTCCTCGGTGAGATGATCAGCCGCTCGTCCGCCGACAGAAACAAGTACTTTATTTCGAAGAAGATGCTGTAACAATTCACAATTAAGAATAAAGATCAAATTCAAAATTCAAAATTCAAAGAACAAAGTACAAATTCAATAACTCTATAACTCTATAACTCCTCACTATTCACTTCTCACTTCATTATTTCATATTTTCCAAAATAAATATTATCTTTGCTTCGTTATAAAAACATAATTACCATGAAAAAAATATTGGCTTTCATTTTTGGTTTTTTGGGTTTTTCTTTGTGCGCCTGCATGAAGTATGGTGTGCCTATGGCTAGGTTTGAGGTGAAAGGCAAAGTGACAGATACCGAAGAACAACCCTTGAAGGATATCAGAGTTGTGGTTGCTCGTTACGACACTGTACGTACCGATTCGGCAGGACATTATGAATATTATAGCGATCTGAGCGCAAGAGAAGGCATAATGCCAATTGAAGCTATTGATATGGATGGTGATGCCAATGGTGGCAATTATGCTCCTACGACCGTCTATGTAACTCTTTCGAAGAAGGATTTCAAAGACGTAGGAGACGGTTTTGAATTGGGCAAAGCCACCAAAGAGGTGAATTTTAAGTTGGAGAAGAAGGAAACTGAAAATTGAAAGTCGAATTGTAAATTGTACATTATAAATTGTACATTATGAAAAAACTATTCTTGTTTTTCCTTGGGATATTGGGCATTACCTGTAGTGCGTGCGTTTATACGAAGTACGGTTGCCCATACGCCGAATTTGAGGTGAAGGGCAAGGTTACCGACCAGGCAGGACAGCCGTTGAAGGACATCCGTGTGGTGGTGAACCGCTACGATACAACAAAGACAGATTCATTGGGACAGTATTACAAAGAAACTCAGCTTATGGGTGCAGTGACGGGTATGGTGCCCATTGAAGCAGTGGATATGGATGGCGAAGCCAATGGCGGCACGTTTGCGCCCACAACGGTTTATGTTAACCTTACGAACAGGGATTTCAAAGACGGCGATGGCGACTGGTACGAAGGAAAAGCCACGAAAGAGGTTAATTTTAAATTGGATAAAAAGGAAATTGAAAAGTAAAGAACAAAGAACAAAGAACAAAGAACAAATTCAAAATTCAAAATTCAAAAACTCTATAACTCTATAACTCTTAACTTCTTACTTCCTAATCGCAAAAAACTTAAAACATCTTATATTATGAAAAAACTATTCCTTATGTGCGCATTTTTAACGGCAGTGTTGTTCGCCGGTGCGCAGAATGAAGTGTCGGCGACGGCCAATGATGACGGTCCCGATTGGAAGACAACCATGACTCGCCATGAGTTCTCGTTAGGTGTGGGCGATGCCTACTGGCCGGCCATCATAACGGGAGTTAACCCTATTCGCTGGGGTGACAGGTGGTATGAGCCTATAAGCCCTGCCGGATGGTTCAACGATGAGAACTATCATGGCCGTTGGTGGACCGCAGGTTCCTACTCTTTCTCATATTTGTTCCGCGTATATAAGTTCTTGTGGCTGGGTGCCGAAGTGTCGTATGCAAACTTCACCTCCAAGGTATTCGACAAGATGACCGACCTTCAGGTTGGCAAGGATGCGGTGCACATGGTTTCTTTCATGTCCAAAATTCGTTTTTCGTTCATGAACACCAAATATGTCACCCTGTATGCAGGTTTTTCGCTGGGTGCCGGTGTGGAGATTGAAACCTATAAGAGGAATAACTCTACGGAGTTTCTTCCCACAGAGACGCAATGGCATGTTACGGGGCAGTTGACTCCCTTTGGCGTGAAAGCAGGCAAGGGTTTCTTTGGCTTTGCTGAGATTGGCTGGGGCTATAAGGGCTTCGGCGTCATCGGCTTCGGCTATCATTTTAATGCCAAGAATAAAGATATTTTCAAACAATAATTAACGGATATCATTATGAAAACGAACAGAATATATTTAGGCATATTGTTTTCCGCTATGGTGCTTTTGTTTGCCAACTGCACTGTCAGAGAGGGTGCGATGCCAGGTGCTGCCACTCAACGCGGTTATGAAATCTACAAGACTTGTGAGTCTAACACTCTCTATTTTATTGATAATAAGGTGGATATTTGCTTTAAGCTCAATGCTTGGCTGGAAGCTGACTCGTCGCTGAAGGATCTGCTCGAGGACAAGTGGTTTCCCCAGTTTAAGATTCGTAAGATGAGTGATGGCATGTACGGCCTTTACAACGGCGCCGACCTTGCCTACTCCATCGAGACGGGAAACCTGTCGCTGTCGGACCCCAATGCCCAGTGGATACTCTCGTGGAGGGGGACAGAGAGGGATCTTCCGAACTACTATGACAATTCATACCCTTTGACAAGTTCGTTCATACAAGGTACACAGGAGTTGCATGTGGACCATGCTGACTCGACCAACAGCTGGCATGTG
>JAEERB010000170.1 GCA_016285615.1 Bacteroidales bacterium | reverse complement strand
TAGGGATCGTAGGTGGCATCTATAAAGCCCGTCTGGCCAGGTTCGATAGGAGTTTTGGTGTAGTTGGCTGCCGTACAACCGCAACCAGGTTTAACACGGGTAAGCAGCAAGGTGCTGTCACCGACATTCTTGAAAGTGAATCTGCCGGTTACCTTGCCGCCTTCTTCTTTAATGTTGCCAAAATCGTGAGTGGTTTGGTCAAATTGAATCTTAGGTTGTGCGAAACCCAAGACTGCGAAACTCATCAGTGTAAATAATAAACCGATTCTTTTCATTGTATTGTTTTTTTTGAAAGTTATAATTTCATTGATATTTCAAACGGGTTAAAGTTTAAAGTGTGCAAAAATAGTAATTTTTTCTCTGTTAACGTATTTTTAGTTCGTATAGTATTGCAATGTGTAATTATTTAATTCTCAAAATAATATCTATCTAAAAACTAACAACTAACAACTAAAAACTAAAAATCACTCATTATTCTTCAGCAATTCTTCCGCAAACGCATTCAGGTCGATGCCGCTGAAATTACCGGAACTCATCAGCAAAAACACCGATTTGCCAGGGATTTTTTTCATAAGTTTCTGTTTCATCAGTTCGGGCGAGTGAAATACGAGCAGGTCGCTACGGTCAAAGGCGTCGTAAATCATCTCATCGGTAATGGGGGGCAGCTTTTTGTGGGCCACAGCATGTGGGTCGAAGAAGACGATGCCTGTGTCGGCGGCCTTCATTGTGCCGGCGTATTGCTTCAGGAACTCTTGTGTCAGACTGCTGAAGGTGTGCAATTCCATACAAGCCACCAATGTGCGGTCGGGATATTGCTCGCGAACGGCGTTCAAAGTGGCTTTGAGCTTGGAAGGAGAGTGTGCAAAGTCTTTGTAAACCACGCATTTGTCGTTTTGCCCGATTTTCTCCAAACGTTTGGCAGCCCCTTTGAACTCGGCAATGGCTTCGTAGAACTGCTTGTCGCTCACGCCAACGGCTTTGCAGGCCAAACGGGCTGCGTTGAGGTTGGCTAAATTGTGGCGACCGAAAATCTGCAATGGAACATCGCCAAATTCGGTATCCAAGTAAGTGATGCCGTCCTTGATGTGGTGCGGATGCGCCGTGTAGGGACATTTGGTCGGCAGAGTAATCTCGTGACTTATTTTTTCGGCTTCCACATCATCTTGGCAATAGATGAACGAGCCGCCAGCGGGAATCATCTTGGCAAAGGTGCGGAACTGGTCCACATAGATGTCGAACGTGGGGAATACATTGATATGGTCCCATGCGATGCCGCTGATAATGCCGATATGTGGCTGATACAGATGGAATTTCGGTCGGCGGTCGATGGGCGAGGTGAGGTATTCGTCGCCTTCAATGACCATAATCTTGGCTTCGTCGCTCAACTTGACCATCACTTCAAAGCCTGCCAACTGGGCACCCACCATGTAGTCGCAGTCGATGTGGCAATGCTGTAGCACATGGATGATCATCGAGGTGATGGTCGTCTTGCCATGACTGCCACCCACCACAATGCGCGTCTTGTCCTTGCTCTGCTCGTATAAAAATTCAGGATACGAGTAAATCTTGATGCCTTGGCGCTTAGCCTCAATCAGTTCGGGGTTGTCTTCGCGTGCGTGCATGCCTAAAATGACTGCATCTATCGAGGAATCAATCTTTTTCGGATCCCAGCCGATGTTGGTCGGCAGCAAGCCGTATTTCAGCAAGCGGGAGCGGGTAGGGTCGAAAATCTCATCGTCCGAACCAGTAATCTCATAGCCTTTCAAGTGCAAGGCGATAGCCAGATTGTGCATGGCACTGCCGCCAATGGCAATAAAATGTATTTTCATCTGCGTAATTCTTTTAAACTACGCAAAAGTACATTATAATTATAGGCGGAAAGAGGCCGCTAAAAGATAGTTGTGAACAGTGGGGAGTGAATAGATGAGAGATGAGCGATATCTCTCCACTCTCCGTTCTCATCTCATAAGAGCTTCGATATCTTCTATTTCCACTGGCATATCCGCCATCAAATCCACGGGGTGTTCGCCAACGACCACATCTGTTTCGATGCGTACGCCGATGCCCTCCTCGGCAATGTAAATGCCTGGTTCGCAGCTGAGTACCATACCTGGCTCGAAGGTCCAGTCGCGTTGGCCCACATCGTGTACATCCAATCCGATGAAGTGGCTGGTATTGTGCATGTAGTATTTCTTGAACAGCGGGTGGGCGGGGTCTTGTTTTTCCACCTCCTCGCGGGTGTAGAGGCCTAACTTGATAAGTTCCTCATCCATGCGTTTGAAGACAAAGTCGTTGATTTTATGGATGTTCATACCCGGTTTGAAAAGCGGAATGGTGTCTTTGTAGATAGATAGAACAGCTTGATAAACAGCTTTTTGTCGCGGCGTAAACTTTCCGTTGACGGGTACGGTACGGGTGGCGTCGCCGGCATAGTTGGCATATTCGGCCCCGAAGTCCATCAGCAGCAGGTCGCCGTCGTTCATGATTTTGTCGTTCTTGATATAATGGAGGATGCAGGTGTCGGCGCCGGCTGCCACAATGGGAGCAAACGAGTGCGTGGTGGCGCCGTTGCGAATCATCTCGTAGGTCAGCTCCGCCTCAATCTCGTATTCGTATTTGCCTGGCTTGATGGCCTTCAGCGCGCGCAGGAAGGCTTTCTTCGTGATGTCGCAGGCGTGTTTCAACGCTCTCAATTCCTCGGGCTGCTTAACAGATCGAAGCGGGTAGAGGATGGGCGCCAAGCGGTGGAAAGTGTGCAGCGGATAGTCGGCGCATAACTGCTTGGCCAAGCGAATCTCTTTGGTCTCAATCGACGGCTTCAGTCGCGGATTTTCGGGCAGATGCATATAGACCGACTGGCATTGGCACATCACATCGTGTAGGATGCCTTCCATATCTTCGTTGAAGAAAACCGTCTGTACGCCAGATAGTTGTGTCGCGGCCTCTTTCGATAGCCGATGGCCGAACCAGGTGATCATCTCGGGCGACGGGTTTTTGATGAAGAGCATCTCGCGGTAGGCGGGATTAGTGTGCCACGGCGCCAAGACGAGCGTGGTCTCTTCTTGGTCGATTCCACAAAGATAGAGGAGGTCGGAGTTCTGGCGGAAGGGGTGGGTGGTGTCGCCGCAACGCGGAAACTCGTCGTTGGAGGTAAGTATAGCGATGGCGCCTTCTTCCATCTCGCTAATCACATTCTGGCGGTTGCCGATGTAGAAATCGGCTTTCAACGGTTGGTATCTCATATAATTTATAATTGACAATTAATAATTTACAATGGGATGTAATGGATAGGCAAAGATAGTGAAAATAGTTGATAGTTGTTAGTTGTTAGAGAGTTTGAAACTCTGTGGCATGATATGGAGCCGCAATGGCCCTCCGTCGTAGGAGTGTGGCGTGATACGCTCGTGCAAAATACAGATTTTCTGTGCGTTTTTACATTTTGTATTGATTTTTTTTTTTTTTTGCAAAATATTCCAAGTGATGATAGATTTGTCCGTTATGGTCCCTATATCATTTCAATGAACCATAATTTTTAACATTTAAAACATAAAAACATGGAAGAACAAATTACAAAACAAGAACAAACAAGTGTGCAAGAACCGCTACAGCCCAAAATGAGCAAAAAGAAAGGCTGCCTCATTGGTGGTTTGGTTGTCTTTGGTGTTATCTTAATTATCGGTGCGATTGCCTCAAAGTGCGGTAATGACTCTACGTCGGACAATGGTACAGCAACCTCGAATCTGATCTCCGAAGTAAAAGAAACGGTAAAAGATTCTGTCACATGGGATATTGACACTAAAATTGATGAAATGACCGATACCAAAAGTATCTGGGCGACAATTCATAGTGATAACTTCATCAATCAAGATTTTCCGTACGAAGGTGAAACATACGCATATATTACCGTGCGTTATATGAAAAAATACGGTTACGATGTTTTAATTAAAATTAACCAAGGGCAGATTTATGGTGCTTCCTATTATGGCAATAACTACATCAATGTGCGATTTGACCAGAATGAACCTAAAAAATACTACTTTAACGAATCCGCCGATGGTAGTTCTGAAACCGTATTTTTGAAAAACCACAAGGATTTTATGGAAAAGTGTAAGACCGCTCATGACATAAAGATTGAAATACCTTTATACCAGGGAGGCAACAATTTGTTCACCTTCCATGTTGACAAACCTCTGGTTTGGCCGGAAGACTAATTCTGTTTCAAAAACAAAGATAAGGCGGTCGCAGCAGTGCAGGCCGCCTTTTTTGTGGTGAAAGGCTGTTCAGTACGATTATTTTTTATATTTTTGACAAATGAAATTTAACTTTTTGCGATGATGTTCTGTCATAAGCAAATAGTTGTTTTTGTAAGTAAATATTGATTACAAACTGTAGTGCGCAACTATACCGACATACAGATTCTGCAAGGATTGTTGAATAATAGCGACAAGATGATTCGTTATGTCTTTTACGGACATTTCGAGTCATTATTACGTTTCAATGCCCAGAAGGCGGCGGGCAATAAGGAGGTAGAGTTGGATGACCTGATTCAGGAACTGTATCTGTATATGAGTCGTAACGACTGGGAGAAATTGCGCAAGTACAATTCTGAACTTCCTTTTGCCAACTGGTTTTCAGTGGTGTCGTACCGATTTTTCAAAGATTTTACCGCGTCGATGATAGATTGTACCGAGACAGTCCCTATATCTGATATGAACGAGCGCTCTTTGTTTCAAGTAGGAACGGGCAAGATAGAGACGATTATGATGGATATTAGGCAGGCCATTGCCAAGCTGGAACCGCCGCGCGATAGGGAAATTGTAGAGGCGTTGGTGCTCAACGAGGAAGAA
>JAEERB010000020.1 GCA_016285615.1 Bacteroidales bacterium | reverse complement strand
GATGTGCAGGTAGGCATTGGGAGCCATATCTTCGGTGATTTTGAGGCGATACTTGTCTGCTTGGTTTTTCACATTAACCCATTCGCGGTGCAGCACGCGACTGCCGTTCTCAACCGAGATGAGTGCCTTGCCGGTCGTGGCTCCGGGGATGGTGATTTCGGCGGTTTCGCCAGCTTCATACTCTTCTTTGTCGGTGAAGAATGCCAGCATCTTGATACCCGACGGGTTGTCGCTGTTCTCATTTTCGCCATAGCCAATCCAAGCTACGCCGCCAGCAGCATGGCCGCCAACAGGGTCTTTGATAAAGACAAGGTATTGTCCGGCTTCAATCTTAAGTTGCCCTACAGGAATGGTGGCTTTGCCTTGGCGAGTGTTGATGGTGCCCGTGGCGATGGGCTCGATGGAGGTGTTGTTGATATAAGAGCTGTAGTCGCTTTCATCATTCTCCCACCACCAATTCCATGCGGTTTTGTAAATCTTGTATTCCAAACCGTTGATATTGACCAGTTTGCCATCGCTATTGACGGTGGCCACGTTGATCGCTGTTTCCGTATTTTTCAAATCCACACCCACATAGCGCGGGAAGGGCGAAACGGGTACGGTCTTGCTGTAGATGCTGATGTCACCGCCAGTTTCGAATACGCGGCAGGTGAATTGGGCGTTGAGCAAGCCTGGCAGCGATTGCGAGGCAGGAGTCATGAACTGGAAGGTGGCTATACCCTGATCGTTCAGGCGCCCGTCGAAGAGAGGTGTTTGCGAGGACTTGAAGCTGGTGGCGGGGTTGCGGAAGGAGTAATCTTCCAAACCTTTGAACTGCATGTTGACCTTGGTCAGTGTCATCTCGACGGAAGCGTGCAAGTTGCGGGCAATGGCTCCTGATAGCCAAGCGGCTGTCAGCGTGGCTGTGGAGGGCGTTTGCGAGGCTTGCAGCTTTTCGTTCTCCAGTTGCAGGTCTATCTTTAAGCGGTTGGGCTTGATGGTCTCGATGCGTATCGATTTGTGGAAGGTGGCGCTACCGGCCTTGATGTAGGCGTTCCAGAAGCCTGTGGGCGCTGAGGCGGCGGTGGGCACATGGAAAGTGTAGAAGCCATTTTCGTTGTGTGTCGATACGGTCTTATATACATATTGTCCGTTGGGATTGTAAAGTTCGAGGCTGACAGGGTAGTTGTCAGGAATTTGTTCCCCTCTATCTTCTAAGATGAAGGTGAGGTGCAAAGTGTCGCCCGGACGCCAAACGCCGCGTTCGCCATAGACGAAGCCTTTCATGCCTTTGACGGGCTTGTCGCCACCGACGTCAAAGCGGCTTACCGAGTTGTTCTCGCCTTCAACAATGCGCAAGTAGCTCTTTTCACGGCCTTTGGAACCTACAGCCACAAACGGTGTGCCTTTGGCGGTGATGAAGGCGAAGCCGTTGTGGTCGGTGAGGGCTTTGCCTACAGGGCGCAACTGGAAGTCGTACAGTGTGATAAGTACGCCCGACTGTGGATTGGCGGTGACAATATTAGTGGCGGCAATCCAGTAGTTGTTGTCGTTGTTGGCCTTGACAATCAAACCTATGTTGGAAGCCAGCACGTTAGTGGCGGCTTTGTGCTCGCTAATCATATAATAGCTAGGATGATAGGGATTGTTGCGCTCGCGCCATTCGTAAACATTCCAGTCGTAATCCTCTTCGCTGTACCAGCCATATCTGTCGTATTCCCATTTGGCCTTGTCCTCGTCGCTGATCTGTCCATTGAGGATGCTGACCATACCTTCGCCCGATACTGCTGTTTCGCTCTGTTCGCCGTTGAAGGGGGCGATGGCGTCCGATTGGTTGAAGGAGAGTACCACGCGGTAGATGGCGCCGGGCTCTTGCTTGATGAGCTTGGAGAGGTCGATGGAGTAGTTGGCCCACTGTTTGGCGTTGCGCTCGTTGAGCAGAAGTTTTTTCTTGTAAACCAGTTTGCCGGCGCGTTTGAGGCCGTCGGTGCCGGCAATCGTACTGGATTGCAGGAACATGAGCACATTGTCTTCGTAAATCTTGATTATCTCAACATTCACAGCGCGTAAGGCTACGGTTTGGAAGGGAAGTAGCAACTGCTGTGCGTCGGGCAGGATGTTGCCTGTAGAAAGCAGGCGCACGGCAGGGTAGAGCGGTTGGATATCCACTCTCTGACTGTAAGTTCCATCGTTGTTGTTGGGAATCAACTGGTGCCCTGTATTGCTCTTCAGACCTTCGTGTAGCGTGATGTAAACACTGGTCAAATCGTTGGGCATGTTGAAGTAGATATCGGCCACGTTGTTGTCGAGTTGCACCATGAAAACAGGAGCCTCTTTAATGGAGAGATAGTCGCTCAGGTCGGTGTTAGCTTCCAAAGGCTCGGTGAAGACTAGGCGGATGCCGCTTTCGGGCTGTTGGATGAATTGGGCCGAATAGAGGCTGAATTGGCCGCGGGCGGGAATTTCCACATCCATCGACTCTTCCTGGTCAATCTTAACACGGTCGCCATGGATGTTGATTTGCAACTTGGCAGGCTGGTCGCCTTTGGCAATGCCGGCAAAGGCAAAGTTGAAGGCCAGCGGGTCGTCGGTGGCGCTGACAAGGACGCCGACGTTGCGGTTGTTGTAGCGTGCCTCAAGCATCTTCTTGGCATCGGTGATAGCGACGGGCTCGCTGAACGAAATCTTACCGCAAACCATCACTTCATCAGGCGTTTCGTCATTGACCAATATGTTCAAAATCTCCGCATAGAAACTGCGTTCCTGCACACGGAAGGAGAAATCGAAGTTGCGGAGTTTGCGTTCCACGTTCTTCTCTACCTTGCTCAGTTTGAAACGGCATTGGTAGATGGTGCCGGGTTTCAGCGCACCCGAGTCGGGAACAAACTCAATGACCTTGTTGTTAACCCAGTAAGCCTTACCTTTGAGTGCTGGCTTAAAGCTGAACAACTTGTCAGTCACTTCCTTACCGACTTCTATATCTGTCTGCTCGCGCGTCATCTCAATGCGCACGGTCGCGTTGGTGGAAATGATGCCGCCCGTATAGGCACTGATGTACGGGGCATACTCAAACGATACATCCACCTCCTTGCGTTGGCAAGAAACGATGGTTAACAATGCAAATGCTGCCACAACTGCAGTCCGCAAAAAGCCTTTGATGTTCATGGTGTTTAATTGTTGAAATGTTTAATTGTTTAATTGTTGAAGTGAGAAGTGAACAGTTAAGGAGTTAAGAAACTAAGGAGTTAAGGGGTTAAGAATTATAGAATTATGGAAATTTGTTCTTTGTTCTTCAGTTTTCAGTTCTCAGTTTTCAGTTTTCAGTTTTCAGTTCTCCGTTCTCCGTTCTCCGTTCTCATCTCTCATCTCTCATCTCTCATCTCTCATCTCTCATCTCTCATCTCTCATCTCTCATCTCCCTTACCACTTTCCTCCAGCGCCGCCACCACCGGTGAAGCCGCCACCGAAGGAGTGTCCTCCGCCGAACCCGCCACTGCCGAATCCGCCGCCAAAGCCACCGCTGTGTCGGCCCATACCTGCGGCTGTCGATGCAACCATCAACTTGGGTAGCACCTTCGTCGTAAAGTAATGGTTATGGCAGTTTTGGCAAGTGTAGTCGGTGCGCTCGAGCCCCGAAGCCAACATCGAAGGCTGCTTTACAGTGTGGCTGCCTTCAGAAAGGACGGCTCGTGCTCCGCAATGACTGCAGGTGATATATTTGGCGTAGTTGGGACCTTTGTACGAGACTTCTGTGCAGTGCCCTGAGGGGCATTCAAAGTATTGGTACTCAAATACATTTAGCTGCTGCTCGATGAGAGCGGGACCAGTAAGGTGTTGTTGCACAGTGACTTTTGATGCCAACGAGGTGGGCAGATGACAGAAAGGACAGGGGTAGCCCGCCTCTTTGAGTTGCGCCACTTTCCTCTTGTAAAAGAAGTAGTATGGTACGAATATCAGAGGCATGATGACGATGCGCAGCGGTAGTAACTGATTGCCATTCTGCAACTTTTGCATGTGTTCCTGCGGCGTGCTGGATTCGGCCGCCGTTGCGCAGATGCGCCACTGGGCGATGATGGCATCGAGGACCAGACAGACGAACAGGGCGAAGAAGAAGTTGCTGAACGGATTTTCGGAAATCCACTCGGTGTTGACGGCAATGGGAATGAGTGCTGACACTAGTGAGAGCATGAAGAATTTCTCCACATTGAGTCCTGGTCGAGTGTAACTATTGGGTAGTGAATTTGGTGTAATTTTGGCAAAATGGTCATTGACCAGCAGGATGTCGTAGGCACCGCGGTAATGGTTGCGCTTCTTGGGCTTGTGCAGCAGGACCAGCACGCCGATGATGGCCACCAGCGCCCAGCCTATGTAAACCATTTTGCGGAAGTTGCTCCAGCGCTCCTGCTTTTGCTGTTCTTGCATAAGGGCGACGGCTGCTTTTGGGTCTTCCGATAACAGTATCTTCGACAGTGCACGCGTGGCCGCCAAGATGCCTTGACCGTACTCATCTTTGCGGAAGTAGGGGACCATTTCCTCTTCGCCAATGCGCTTGGCAAGGGCATCGGTGATAATCTCCTCCATGCCGTAGCCTGTGTGAAAATGCCAGTCGTGCGTCTCCATCACTATCAGCAATAGCACTCCGCGGTCCTTACGGCCGATGCCCCAATGGTTGTAAAGTTCCACACCAAACTCGAACGGCTCGTAGTGGTCGTCAATGCTGTTGAGCACAGCCACGGCAAACTGCACGCCGGCCGAGTCATCGAGGCGGTAGGCCATCTCGTTGAAGGCGGCCTTGTCCTCATCCGACAGCAGATGGTCGGGGTCGGCAATGAACGACTGCTCCGTTGTCAGCGGATTGGGCACGGTTGTTGGAGTCCACTGCGCCCAAAGGAGCATGGTAGAACATAACAAGCTGACAAACAATGCCCAACGTTTCATGTCTGGTTAGAATTCGAATTCCACTTCGGGAGCCTTCTCGGCACCTTCTTCTGCTTTGAAGTAGGCTTTCTTGTCGAAGCCGCACATGCCAGCCACGATGTTGGTGGGGAAGCGGCGGATGTAAGTGTTGTAACCCTTTACAGCTTCGTTAAATTTCTTACGCTCTGTACTGATGCGGTTTTCGGTGCCCTCTAACTGCGATTGCAAGTCGCGGAAGTTCTGATTGGCTTTCAGTTCGGGATATTGCTCAACCACAACCAATAAGCGGCTCAATGCAGAACTCAAATTGTCCTGTGCGGCTTGGAAGGCGGCCATGTTCTCTTCGGTGAGGTTGGTCGGGTCGATGGTGGTGGAAGTGGCTTTCGAGCGGGCTTCAATCACAGCCTCGAGCGTTCCTTTTTCAAAGTCGGCGGCACCTTTCACCGTCTTCACGAGGTTGGGGATGAGGTCGGCTCTACGCTGGTAGGCGTTCTCCACTTGTGCCCATGCTGAACTTACCTGCTCCTCTTCCTTCACGAGCTTGTTGTAAATGCTTATGGCCCAGATAGCGCAAAGTACGATGGCGCCAATCACAATTAACAGAGTTGTCTTTTTCATAATCGTTGATTTTTGTTTGTATTAATTAATGAAATTATTTGCGAAATAGTATGCTCCTTTGAAAATTTTTTTGAGTCTTGCTGTTTGAATACAAAAGAGTTGACTCTTGTCCAAACAACAAAGGCTGTCAAGCACAAAATTAGTAAAAATTCTTTTGATTCTTTCAGTTATCATTTATGAAAATAATTGTATATTTGCGCTCATATTCGTTTTTTGAGATAAAAGGGCTTGAGAGTGTTGTTTTTAGAGATGAATAGTTCACTTTAAAAGTTTTCTTTTATTTTGTAATGAATTAAAAATAAGTTATTTATATAAAAGTATCTTCAAATGAAAAAACTTCTCCTGTTAGTGGCTGTGTTGTGCTTCGTATTGTTCGGGCAGTCGGCATACGCCCAGAAACTGAAATTGGATGATGTGCCCGGTGATGTACAGCAGTCCTTCGAGTTTGAACACCCTGGCGGCAAGGTTTCCCAGTGGACTTTGAGTGAGAATTGCTATGTGGCTACCTTTAAGGAAGATGGCTCTGTAGGCAAATGTTTTATTGCCAACGATGGCACCTGGGTGAAAGACTATTTTGACATTCCTAAGAACTCGCTGCCTACCAATGTGATGGAGTATGTGAAAAGCAATTACCCCAACTGCGGTGTGAGCGTGGCTCGTCTGCAATCGTTGCCGCAAGTGCCACTGCACTATTATGTGGAAGTTAAAGAAGACGGTGTCGGCAAAGAACCTTCGGTGCTGACCTTTACCGATAAGGGTGCGCTGATGGAACGCAAGGATCCTGAAGGCTTTGTGGCATACGTGGCTCCGCAACCGCAACCCAAGCCGACGAAGGCCGAAGAGCCGAAAGTGAAGGAGAAAGCCGAAAAGGCCGACAAGCCCGAGGCTGTAGCCAAAGCCGACAAACCCGCCGCCGACAAGGCTGCCAAGACCAAACAGAAGAAGGGCGCTCCCCAACCTGTCGTTCCGAAAGAATTGAACCCCAGCTCAATACCACCCGCTGTGACCAAGGCGCTCTCCAAGAAAGTGCAACGTCCCGAAGAGTTGAAGTGGTACAAGGAGAAAGGTGTCTATGTGGCCAAATGTATCGCCAAACTGAAACCAACTGAGGTTTATATCACGCCTGAGGGTGTGTGGGAAAAGACTTACGTTGAATTGGGCGAGGAGTCGGTGACTGGTGCCATGCTGAAGCATATCAATAACACTTACAAGGGTTATAAGTTTGTGAGCGCCAAGAAAGAGATTCGCGCAGACAAGCAAGATAAGACCTATGTGGAAATCTATGAGAAGGCCAACAAGAAATCGAAATTGGTGACCGCCATGGTATTCGACAAGACCGGCAAGCTAATCCGCACCATCGACCCCGAATACGCTATGGGCGAAGATGATCGCTTTGGTAGCGAGAAGGATTTGGATAAGATGGATAAAATGTATAAGAACATCGATATGGGCGACGCCGAAGAAGATCCATTGGCAACCGAAATCAACCAGAGCAATTTGCCTTATCAGTTGCAACAGTATGTAAAACAGCACTATCCCAACTGGGGCTACAAATCCTGCTCCTCGATGACCGATGATGACCTTGGAACTATCTATGTAATAGAGATTAAGCCTGAAGGCGTTACTTCCAAGTACGAAACGCTCTATTTCGACTATAACGGCAAGTATCTGAAGAGAGTGACCAAAGAGGGTCTGGATGCCGATGAGGTGGAAGCTGAAGAGGCTGCTGCCCGCGCTGAGGCCGAAGCAGAAGCTGCTGCCGAGGCTGCCGAATTGGCCGCTGAAGCCGCTGCCGAAGCAGGCGACGACGAGGATGCAGAGCCCGCCGATGCCAATATTCCTGCGCCCGTGAAGGCCGCCTTCAAGGCCAAATATGCCAGCAAGGTGCCCGAATGGAAGATGGAAGACGGCAACTATGTGGCCGAGTATCAGGGCGTTCGCTCAAAAGAATATTGCTACATCAAACCCGATGGTACAATTTTGGAAACCCACACCACTCTCGATCCGGCCAATGTGACCGTGACTATTCAGAACTATCTGAAAGAGAATTATAAAGGTTCTAAAGTGGTGGAATATTATACCGTTAAGGCTACCGATCGCAAGAACTACTACAAAGTGGTTATCCGCCCGAAGAAATCGACTACAACCGATACTTTGTGGTTTACCACTTCCGGCAAAATCACCTACCACTGGTAATAGTTGATTTGCAGGGCTTAAAATACTTAAGATGAACTATATAGAACTCAAACTCTCGTTGCCGGCCGCCGACCCGTGGAAGGATGTCTTCACCTCTATCTTGTCGGATGCTGGCTGCGACAGCTTTATGGACGGTGACTCAGAAACTACGCTATTGGCGTATATGAAAGAGTCGGATTATGATGAAGAGGCTGTTCGCCAACTGCTGAAAGAGAATCCTTTCGGGGTGGAGGTGACCTATACGACATCGGTGATTGAGGCGCAGAACTGGAATGCGCTGTGGGAGTCGAACTACTCACCTGTACTCATTGCCAATCGCTGCTATATCCGTGCGCCGTTTCATCCGCATCGCGATGATGTTGACTTTGAAATCGTCATCGAACCGAAGATGTCGTTTGGCACGGCCCACCACGAGACCACCTCGCTGATGATTGAGTACGTGCTCGAAGAGCCGCTGGCTGGCAAGGAACTGCTCGATATGGGCGCCGGCACCGGTGTGTTAGCGATTCTCGCGCGTATGCGCGGCGCATCGCCCGTGACCGCCATCGACAACGACGAGTGGGCCTACGAGAACAATATTGAGAACAACGCCCGCAACGGCGTTTCCGACATTCGCGTTATCTTAGGCGATGCCTCCGCCTTGCACGATATGCACTACGATGTGATTATCGCCAACATCAACCGCAATATTCTGCTGCGCGATATGCGGTATTATGTTAAGGTATTGAATGATAACGGTATAATCTTCTTTAGCGGCTTCTACCAAGGTGAAGATTTGGATGCTATTAAAGCCGAAGCTGCCCGCTGGGGCCTCGAATTTGTTTCTAACAAAGAGAAAAACAAATGGGTGGCTGCCAAATTCCAGCGTCGCCGCGATTAAAAATTACTCTTATGAATAAGAATACGGATGTCTCTGCACGGGGTAAAAAGCTGTGGGATGGCCTGTTGAGGAGACATCAGAGTATTATTGTCTTCATCTGCATTTTCCTGCTTCTGTTTTTAGGTGGTTATAGTTTCCACCTCAAATATGCCGCCGTCTTTTCGTTTGCGAATGCTTTGTACATGATGCTTTTCTATGATATATGTACACTGATTCACAGGTATTTGGAGCGAAAGAAAAAATATCATCTCTATCTCGCCATGTTTGTGGTGCTGATACTGGCCAGCTTTCTGCTTTTGAAACTCAATCACCTGATACTGTATTGGGTATCGATACAACGTCGGCCTGAATTTGCTATCTATCATGTATTCAGGGTGGTAGTGCTTGTGCTGGGCACTTATATCGCATGGCTGCTGTCGAATTATTCACGCAAGCAGCGCAAGCTGGAGCAACTGCAGATGGAGAAGAAAGAGATGGAAGTGAGAATGTTACGCTCACAACTTAACCCGCACTTCGTCTTCAACACGTTGAATAACATCTATTCGCTGGTCTATACGCACGACGAGAAAGCTCCTGATTCGATACTGCAAATGGCTGATATGTGTCGCTACATCACCGACGAATGTCAATCGGATTATGTGCCTATTGAAAAGGAAATCAATTATATACAGAATTATATCGATCTGCAGCGGGTAAGGTATGGCGAGAAGGATATCACTTACCGCCATCTGGTGGATAATAGCAGTTTGCCTATTCCGCCTATGCTCTTGCAGCCGTTGGTCGAGAACTGCTTTATCCATGGCGACATTGCCACTAATGCGAACGGCTATATCAGGATTGAGATTAAGGTGGAGAATGGCCATCTCTCCTTCGATGCCGTCAATACCAAGAATACGACGCCTCCGGCCGTTCCCAAGCAGCGCGACGGTATCGGGATCTCCAATGTGGAGCAGCAGTTGCAGCATTATTATGATAATAAGTATCAGTTGGAGATTAAAGATGAAGGTGCAACTTATCGTGTGTCGTTGAATATTAATTTGTTAGAGAAATGAACACCCCTTATCATATATTGATTGCCGATGATGAGAAGCCCGCGCGCGTGCTGCTGACCGAATATGTGAACAAATTGCCACAACTCAAGCTGGTGGGCTGCTGCGCCAATGCCATGGAGGCGATGACGATCATCAATAGCCAGAAGGTGGACATTCTGCTCACGGACATCCAGATGCCCGATATGTCGGGGGTGGAGCTGGTGAAAGTGCTGCCATCGGATATGGCCGTCATCTTCACCACGGCTTACAGCGACTATGCCGTTCAGGGTTACGACCTCGGTGTGGTCGATTATCTCCTGAAGCCCATCTCGTTCCCTCGCTTCAGTCAGGCGGTGAACAAGGCCATGCAGTTGCTGGCACTGAAGGCGAAAGCCGACCTTGCCGATGCGGACACGGCGCCGGCTGAAGAGCCCCGCGACCATCTGCTGGTGAAGGCCGACCGCCGTCTGTACAAGATCAACTTCGATGAGATTCTCTATGTTGAGAGCCAACGCGAATATGTGACCTTTCATACCGCCACGCGCAAGATTATGGCCCTCTATTCGTTGAAAAAACTCGAGGAGGAACTCCCCGCCGCCGACTTTATCCGCATACACAAAACCTATATTATTTCTAAAAAACATATTGATTTCTTAGATGGGAATACGGTGTCGGTGGCCGGCAATATGCTGCCTGTAGGCAATAATTACAAAGACGAGGTGATGAGAAGGTTTGTGGAAAGATAGAAGTCAAAATTCAATTCACAATTCACAATTAAGAACAAAGAACAAATTCAAAATTCAGAATTCAAAATTCAATAACCCTTAACTCCTTAGTTTCTTAACTTCTTAACTTTTCGCTCTCATAATTCTACATTTTCCCGTATATTTGCCTTTTCTAAAAAATAGTATACTAAAACTCATAAATTAAAGTCATACAATGGATTACAACTTTAGCGATATCGAAAAAAAATGGCAGCGGATTTGGCGTGAGAAGCATATCTACAAAACCGAGACGGATGCTTCCAAGCAGAAATACTATGTTCTGGACATGTTTCCTTATCCTTCGGGGGCAGGTTTGCATGTGGGACATCCGCTGGGTTACATCGCTTCGGACATCTACGCACGCTACAAACGCCAAAAAGGCTTCAATGTGTTGCATCCCATGGGTTACGACGCCTTTGGTCTGCCTGCCGAGCAGTATGCCATCCAGACGGGACAGCATCCGGCTGTGACTACCGAGAAGAATGTGAACCGCTACCGTGAGCAGCTCGACAAAATTGGCTTCTCTTTCGATTGGGACCGTTCGTTTAAGACTTGTGATCCAGACTACTACAAATGGACACAATGGGTGTTTATCCAGCTTTTTAACCATTATTATGACTATGAACTGCAGAAAGCCCAGCCCATTGAGAAGCTGGTGGCCCACCTGTCGGAGCAAGGCACGGATGACCTTAATATTGCGCAGACTGAGCCGTTAGTGCTCTCTGCAGAGGATTGGAATGCCGTCTCCGAGAAGGAGCAGCAGGAGATTCTGATGAACTACCGTTTGGCCTACCTCGCCGACACGTGGGTGAACTGGTGCCCGAAATTGGGAACCGTGCTTGCCAACGATGAGGTGGTCAATGGCCTGTCGGTGCGTGGTGGCTATCCCGTTGAACGTAAACAAATGAAACAGTGGATATTGCGCGTTTCTGCATACGCTGAACGACTGCTGCAAGGCCTCGAAACTGTTGAATGGACCGATTCGCTCAAGGAGATTCAGCGCAACTGGATTGGTAGGAGCGAGGGTGCCGCTGTTTGCTTCCCGCTGGCCAAAAATGATGATTTGGACTGGAAGAAACTCTATATGGGCGGTAATTGTGATGTTCAGAGCGAACCTGCTTTCGAAATCTTCACCACACGTCCCGATACCATCTTTGGTGTGACTTTTATGGTGTTATGTCCTGAACATGAGATGATTGAAGCTATCACTACTCCTGAGCAGAAAGCGGAAGTGGAAGCCTACGTCACCTGGGCTAAGAACCGCTCCGAACGTGAGCGTCAGGCCGAAGTGAAGAAGGTAAGCGGCGTATTTACAGGTGCTTATGCTGTAAATCCTATTACTGAGGAGCATATTCCCATTTGGGTCAGCGACTATGTGTTGTCTGACTATGGCACGGGTGCTATTATGGCTGTGCCTGCCCATGATAGTCGCGACTTTGCCTTTGCCCGCCATTTCAATCTGCCTATCCGTCAGGTGGTTGCTCCGCAGCCCAACGAGGTTAGCGACCCCGACACGTGGGAAGAGAGCATGGACAGCAAAACCGGCTACTGCGTCAACAGTGGCTTCATCGACGGCATGACCGTCAAGGAAGGCGGCAAGGCTGTGATTGAGAAGATTCAGACGATGGGCATTGGTTATCGCACCATCAACTACCGTCTGCGCGACGCCATCTTCAGTCGCCAGCGCTACTGGGGTGAGCCGTTTCCCATCTATTACAAGGATGGCATGCCTTACCCTGTACCCGAATCGGAGTTGCCCGTGCTTTTGCCCGAAGTTGATCAGTTCCTGCCCACCGAGACTGGCGAGCCGCCGTTGGCACGCGCCAAGAATTGGACCTACAATGGCTATCAGCGTGAGTACAGTACCATGCCTGGTTTTGCCGGCTCCAGCGCTTACTATCTGCGCTATATGGACCCGCACAACGACACTTGTCTTGTTAGCAAAGAGGCCGATGAGTACTGGCAGAATGTGGATCTCTATGTCGGTGGTGCCGAACATGGTACCGGCCACCTCATTTATGCCCGTTTCTGGAACAAGTTCCTCTTCGACCTCGGCATCAGCTGCAAAGATGAGCCCTTCAAGAAGTTGATCAACCAAGGTATGATTCAGGGCCGTTCCAACTTCGTTTATCGCGTGGTGGGCACCAACAAGTTCGTGTCGCTCAATTTGCGCAAGGATTATGAGACGACGCCTATTCATGTGGATGTCAACATTGTACATAATGATGTTCTCGATATTGAAGCTTTCCGCAACTGGATGCCCGACTTCAAAGATGCCGAGTTTGTCCTCGAAGATGACAAGTACATCTGCGGTTGGGAAGTGGAGAAGATGTCGAAGTCGAAGTACAACGTGCAGAACCCCGATGATCTGGTAGAGAAATACGGCGCCGACACACTGCGTATGTACGAGATGTTCCTCGGTCCTGTAGAATTGGCCAAGCCGTGGGACACCAACGGCATTGAAGGTGTCTTCCGTTTCATCCGCAAGTTCTGGCGTCTGTTCCACGATGGCGAGCAGAACTTCAGCGTCAGTGATGAAGAGCCGACGGCGGAAGAGTACAAGATTCTGCACAAGACCATCAAGAAGATAGAAGAGGACAACGAGCGATTCTCGTTCAACACGGCTGTCAGTGCGTTTATGATTTGCACCAACGAGCTTTTGGAGAAGAAGTGCAACAAGCGCAAGGTGTTGGAGCCGCTGACCATACTTATTTCAGCGTACGCCCCGCATATTGCTGAGGAGTTATGGAGTCTGCTGGGCCACGACACCTCGGTAGTGATTGCCTCGTTCCCCACTTTCGATGAGAAATATCTGAAAGAAAGCAGTTATAAGTATCCCATTTCCTTCAATGGTAAAACAAAGTACCAGAAGGAGATACCACTCGATTTGGGCGTGAAGGAGATTGAAGAACTGGTTCTGCAGGATGAGAATGTGCAGCGCTGGCTGGATGGCAAGACACCGAAGAAGGTGATTGTCGTGCCTCGCAAAATTGTCAATATTGTTTGTTAGCGGCTGGCGTAAATCCGTATGAAACAACAGAATTTTGTCTTCAACATCTGTTTCCTGATTTTCCTGAATCTGCTCATCAAGCCGTTCTGGATACTGGGAATTGATGTGGGAGTGCAAAACGCTGTGGGCGCCGCCAACTACGGACTCTATTTCGCCGTTTTCAACTTTACCTATCTGTTCAACATGCTGTTGGACATGGGTATCACCAATTTCAATAATCGCAACATCGCCCGCCACTCACAACTGCTCTCGAAGCATTTGTCGGGCATCATCACGCTCAAGATGCTGCTTGGCGTAGTCTATTTGGGTGTCACTTTCGGGGTGGCCGCCATCATCGGCTACGGCAGCCTGCAGATGAAAATCCTCTTCTGGACAGCTATCAATCAGTTCCTTAACTCGTTCATCCTCTACTTGCGGTCCAATGTCTCCGCGCTGATGATGTTCAAGACCGACAGCGTCCTCTCGGTGCTCGACCGCTTGCTGACGATTATCTTTTGCAGTATTCTTCTTTGGGGTAATGTTACATCGGAACCATTTAGAATAGAGTGGTTTATCTATTGCCAGACTGCCGCTTATCTTATGGCCGCCTTCATTGCCCTGATGATTGTCATTGCCAAAGGCCGGCCGCAATCGCTGTCGTTCAATGTGGCATTCTGGGGTGTTATTTTGAAGAAGAGCTTGCCCTTTGCCGTGCTTTATCTGCTCATGTCGTTCTACAATCGCATTGATGCTGTGATGATTGAGCGATTGCTGCCTGGCGACATCTCCACGTTCGAAGCTGGCATTTACGCATCAGCCTTCCGTCTGCTCGATGCGATGGTAATGATAGCTTATCTGTTCTCGGTGATTCTGTTGCCGCTCTTTTCCAAGATGTTGAAAGAAAAAGAGGATTTGATTCCTATTATTAAGGCTTCGTTCTCGCTGCTCTGTTTCTTCTCGGTCACATCGGTGGTATTGTTGCTTGTTTATCGCTATCCTGTTCTGGATCTGTTATATACATCACATATTGAAGAAAGTGCCGCTGTCTTCAGGTGGCTCATTCCGGGCATTATTCCCATTTCGTTTACTTACATTTTCGGCACGCTGCTCACGGCTAATGGTGATATGAAATTGCTCAATATCACGGCGTTGGCTGGTATTGCGGTCAATGTGATTGTCAATCTGCTGCTCATCCCGCGTCTGCACGCTGTGGGTGCCGCCATTGCCAGCCTCTCCACGCAGACTGTTGTGTCGGTGCTGCAACTGTGGATTGCTTTCCGCAAACTGCACCTCCCTGCGTCGGCTGTGCCTTGGTTGCGTTGTTTGATCTATGCATTGTTGTTGCCCGCATTGGTGATGGCGATGGCGACGCTGATGGTGCCGGTGGTAGGTTCCCTGCCGCTACCCACCTTGTGGAACTTCTTGGCTTCGGCTGTGGCTGCCTGCCTGTTAGCGCTGGTTACAGGCGTGATTCCCATCTCCTTCCTGCGATCGATAAAACTGAAGGATTTGAAAAAACTGTAACGCTTTTTATCGGCAATTCTTGTTTGTTAAAAAAAAATGTGTAAATTTGCCATCTCGTATGGAGTTTTTGCGCTCCTACTTGAATGGATGAATATTATACAATAAATTATAAGCGTCGGAAGGCTGGCGTAATTGTTTGAATGACAGCGGCAGCGGATGATGCGAGTTTAAAAATGTGGACAATGAAAACGAAAAGATTTTTTTCTTATCTGCTCATGTTAGTCGTTTGTTCGGGCTTGGTGTTCGCTTCTTGCAACTCCTACAACCACACCTCGGTGAAGAAGTCGCAGCGCGGTTCGCAGTACCATTATCATCAGCGCACCAAAACCAAATCGGCCCCGATGAATACGCCGTATGTCATCAAAAACAAACCCAAAACCACTTATAATCTCGAACGCGACTAGTGCTTGAAGGCTGTCGCAGCAACGCTTTTATTATGTTTAGAAAAACAGCACTCTTTTTTACTGTTCTTAGCTTGGCTTTTGTTACTCTGAAGGCTCAAAACGACCCGACACAATTCCCTAACTATTCGTCTGTTAATTCATTAGAACTGCAGACGCCCGATGCCGAAGGTATTGACGAAGTTGATACACTCGGTTTCTATTTGGATGAGGATGAGAATGTTGTCTATCAATCCGATTTGGGTGGCTCCGGCTCGATGCTTTTCTCTTATTTCAAGAATATGCCAGGCTATGGGCTGTACAAGAATTTCGATATTTTGTCGGTGCACTATGCACACGGCGCTAACATAGAGGCCGACACGGTCGTTTTGGGCAACTATGTGCATCCCGCCAAGTTCAAAATCACCTCCAATTATGGTCGCCGCCGCCGTCGTATGCACTATGGCGTTGACCTTGGCTATCCAACGGGAACGCCTGTGGTGGCCGCTTTCGATGGCATGGTGCGCGTATCGAAGGCCAATGCCGGTGGTTATGGCAACTTGGTGGTTATCCGCCACGACAATAACATGGAGACCTATTATGCTCACCTTTCGCAGCGACTGGTGAACCCCGGACAGTTGGTTCATGCAGGCGACACCATCGGGTTGGGTGGCAACACGGGACGCTCGTACGGCAGCCATCTTCATTTCGAGACGCGCTACCTCGGTATCCCCATCAATCCCAACAAGATTGTTGACTTTACCAACTATAAGTTACATAGTGACACGCTCTATATTTCGGCTAAATCGCTCAATGCTAAGAATTTGAATGTGTCTAATACGGCCGAAGTGAAGAAGACCACTTCGAGCAGCTCGAGCTCTACAAGTTCGTCGTCGTCATCTTCTTCCGACAAGGTTTATTACACCGTGCGCAACGGCGACTGCCTGTCGAAGATTGCTGGCCGCTATCATACCTCGGTCAATAGAATCAAACAACTTAATGGCCTCCGCAGCGACTTCCTAAGGGTAGGACAGAGGTTGAGGGTAAGGTAATCTTAAATTAAAAATTCAAAATTCAGAATTCAAAATAGATTTTAGTTGTTAGTTGTTAGCGACTTATGTCATACTTCAAACTAACAACTAAAATCTTAATTCCCGCAAGGGAATGTGTCTTAGTAATTTTCGGCGTTAACCTCGAAGTAGGATTGCGGATGGTTGCAGGTGGGGCAGATTTCGGGAGCCTTGGTGCCTACGATAATGTGTCCGCAGTTGCGGCATTCCCAAATCTTCACTTCACCTTTTTCAAATACTTGTGCTGTCTCCACATTCTTCAATAATGCGCGGTAGCGTTCTTCGTGGTGCTTCTCGATGGCGGCCACGAGGCGGAACTTGGCGGCCAACTTCGGGAAACCCTCTTCGGCAGCCGTTTTGGCAAAGCCTTCGTACATGTCGGTCCACTCGTAGTTTTCACCGTCAGCAGCGGCTTTCAGATTCTCTGCGGTGGTGCCGATACCGTTCAACTCCTTGAACCACAGTTTGGCGTGCTCTTTCTCATTCTCTGCCGTCTTGAGGAAGAGGGCGGCAATCTGCTCGTAGCCGTCTTTCTTGGCTCTGGAGGCAAAGTAGGTGTATTTGTTGCGGGCTTCCGACTCGCCAGCAAAGGCGGCCATCAGGTTCTTCTCGGTTTGCGTGCCAGCATAGGGGTTGTTCTTTTCTTTTTCCATGATTGAGATTGTTTTTGGTTAGTAATTACTCCGCAAAGATAACAAGATTTAGTTTGGAACAAATAATAAATTTCAAAAAATCAGCGTAATCTGCGGGAGAAAATATTCCCTCCGAACTATGTTCATCCCGATGAAATTTCGTACCTTTGCGGCCGTTTTCCCCGTCTTATGGAAGTCTCTCTCTCTGGACATTACAATTACCGGCGTCTTCTGCGGACGATGGTGCCCTCTGTCATGATGATGGTGGTGGTCTCGGTGTATAGCATCGTGGACGGCTTCTTCATCTCTAACTTCGTGGGTACCACCGCTTTTGCGGCCATCAACCTGGTGTGGCCCATGCTGATGATGATCGGTGCCATCGGCTTGATGATGGGGGCGGGGGGCAGTGCTCTCGTGTCGAAAACGATGGGCGAGGCCGACTTCGCCAAGGCGCACCGCATTTTCACTATGCTGGTGCGTGTGACTTTTCTGATGGGCGTCTTCTTCGGAGCCGTCGGCTACTTCTTCGCCGAGCCTATTTGTCGCGCCTTGGGGGCTGAGGGTGCCCTGTTGCACGATTGTGTGCGTTACATGCGCATCTTGCTGTTAGCGATGCCTTTGATGATGTTGCAGATGGCCTTCCAATCGTTCTTCATGACGGCCGAGAAGCCCATGGTGGGCACCAAACTCTCGGTGGTGACGGGCCTTATCAACATCGCCTTTGACGCCTTGTTGGTGGTGTGGTTGCGCTGGGGCGTGACGGGTGCCGCCATTGCGACGGTGCTCGCACAGGCTGTCGGTGGCATCTTCCCCATCTTCTACTTCTCGTCGCGCCACAACCGCTCGGCTCTCAAGTTGGTATCGGCGGTGACTGAGTGGAGGCATGTGGCACAGGCCTGCTTGAACGGCTCCTCAGAGTATGTGGGCAATATCTCGCTATCGATAGTCAGTATGTGCTACAATGCGCAGCTACTGAGATATTTAGGCGAAAATGGGGTGGCGGCCTACGGCGTCATCATGGCGGTGTCGTTCATCTTGGCGGCTATCTTCATCGGTTATAATATCAGCATCACGCCGATTATCGGCTTTAATTATGGTGCGCAAAACACGCTGGAATTGAAGAGTTTACTGCGCAAGAGTATAGTCCTTGAGTTTAGCTTTGGTGCGGTCATGACGCTACTGGGACTGGCGGTGGCCTATCCTGTATCGTGGATCTATGTGGGCTACGACGCCGAGCTGCTGCATCTGACTGTCAGGGCCTTCTGCATCTATGTGATCAGTTTCTTGCTGTGTGGCTACAATATGTTTATCTCGGCGCTCTTCACCGCCCTCAATAATGGGGTGGTATCGGCTGTGGCCGCCTTCACGCGTACGTTAGTGTTTGAAGTGGCTGCCGTCTTCATTCTGCCGCTGCTCATCGGCATCGATGGCATCTGGTACTCGGTGATTGTGGCCGAAGTGCTGGCCGCGATCTTGTCCACGGGGTTGCTGTTTGCCTTCAAAAACAGGTATCAGTATATGTAAAAAGCTTATCTTTGCAGAACCATAGCGTATGCTTGGGGAAACCATATAATTTGCTGTTATGAAAATCCGCCCTGCCACTATCGAAGATGCATCGTTTGTTGCGTGGACTGTCCTGGTGGCGGTGGGCATCGATCATCCCAATGACAAGATGATGCAGAGTGTGACGGCGTTGTGTCGCCGCCCGGGAGTGCTCTATAGTTGGCAGAACAGTATGTTGGCTGAGCAAGACGGTAAAGTGGTGGCGTGCCTGATATCGTACGATGGGGCCGATTATGCGACGATGAGAAAGGAAACTTTCCGGTTGATAGCCGAAGAAGTTGGGCGCGATTTCCGGCAGATGGAGTCCGAAACAGAGGCGGGAGAGTACTATGTAGACTCGATAGCCGTATTGCCCGATTATCGTGGACAAGGTATTGGTACACAGTTGTTAAGGGCTGGTGCTGAGAAGGCGCGACAGCTGCATATTGGCAAGGTCTCCATAGTTGTTTCTCCTGATAATCCTAAGGCGCAACAACTATACGAGTCGTTGGGTTTTCAATATGTCAAAGATATGTTTCTCTTTAATGAAGATTATCGAAAAATGATAAAAGAACTTTAAATCAATAGGTTATGATTAAATATAAAAACGAAATCGCTAAGGAAACACTCGAGAACAAAGGCAATATTGAAGGTCGGATTGTTAAGGATATTATTCTAACACCTGCCGAAATGCTTGATAAAGCTATGATGTTCAATGTGATAAACCTGCCTGTGGGTAGTCGTATCAAAGAGCACAGCCATCAGCCCGATGCCGAGATCTATTATATTTTGGAAGGCGAAGTGGAAGTGACCGACAACGACCGCACAGAACTGTTACACGCTGGTGATGTGGTCTTTACGGGTAACGGTGGCCGCCACAGCGTCTATAACCGCAGCGACAAAGAAGCAAAATTTTTAGCATGCATATTGAAGTAATTTATAATTAACAATTTACAATTGACAATTTATAATTCACAATTCACAATGCATAATTAAGAACAGAGAACAAATTCAGAATTCCATAACTCCATAATTCCATAATTCCATAATTCTTAACTCCTTAACTCCTTAGTTCCTTAACTTCTTAACCATTCACTATTCACTCCTCACTTCTCACTTCAACAATTAAACAATCAACAATTCAACGATTATCAACTTCCATGAAACAAATCATCAACCCTTGGGTGGGTAATACCGCTGGTTACAACTGTTTTGGATGCAATCCCAATAATCCGTCGGGGATGCACATGCACTTTTATTGGGACGGTCAGGATGTAGTCTCCGTGTGGAAGGCCGGGCCCGACCATGTGAGTTGGATAGACACGCTGCACGGCGGTTTGCAGGCTACGCTGTTGGATGAGATTTGCGGATGGGTGGTCTTCTATGTGATGCAAACTTCCGGCGTGACCGCCAAGATGGAGATGCGTTACCGCAAGGCCGTCAACACTACATGGCCATACATTTTGCTGCGTGCGCGACTGGTGGAACATCGTCGCAATGTGGCGATTATCAGGGGCGAATTATGGAGTCCCGATGGGGTGTTGTGTGCCGAATGCACATGCACCTATTTTGTCTATACGGGAGAAAAAGCTCGCGAGATGGGTTATGAGCCAGCGACGTTGGGAACTGAGGAACTGACACTGGATGAGGTAATTGCGCATGTTGCAGAACCGCATGCCCATTAGTGACTTGCCGATTACGCCAACTCTTCTTTTACTATTCTTATCAGCGAGGCATACACTTCATTGCAGGTGCGCTCGATGACTTGTTCGCGGCGGCCTGTGAAGTGCATCTTCTTGGCAATGACTTGCTTAGGTGTAGCGATGCCAATCCAGACGGTGCCGACGGGTTTGGTAGGAGTGCCGCCGCCAGGACCTGCAATGCCCGTGGTGGCCACGGCATAGTCGCTGCCCAAACGATTGCGGACGCCCGTAACCATCTCACGTACAGTTTCTTCGCTCACGGCGCCGTGTGCTTGTAGGGTGCTGTGTTGTACGCCTAAAGCCTTCTCTTTCACTTCGTTGCTGTAGGAAACGACGCTGCCGAGGAAGTAGTCGGAGGCGCCCGCTAAGGCGGTGAGTTTGGAGGCGATTGCGCCGCCGGTGCAGCTTTCAGCCGACGCCAAGGTCTTGCCTGCGTTGCGCATGATGTGTGCTACCAGTTCGGGCAGCGTCTCAAAGTCTTCGCCCACAATGTATTGTCCTGCAATTTGATAGAGACCAGCCACAGCTGTGTCAACTTCTTGTTTCAGGACAGCTTGTTCGGTGCCGCGGGCGGTGAGTCGTAGTTTCAGCATGCCCGCTTGGGGCAGGTAGGCTAACTTGATATGGTCGGGTAGGGCGGTCTCCCACGGCTCAATCAGGTCGCTGAGGAACGACTCGCCAATGCCTTGCACGAGGATGTTTTTGTTGAGGATGGCGTCGGTGTGGAAATGCGCTTGCAGACGCGGAATCACTTCTGTTTCCATCAGGTTTACCATCTCGAAGGGTACGCCGGGCAGCGATACCACCACTTTTTCCGGTGTGGTGCCATCCACTTCGAACCACATGCAAGGAGCAGTGCCGAGTACATTGTTGATGACGGTGCAACAGCGTGGTACGAGGGCTTGTTGCCGGTTGATGGGCGTCAGTTCGCGGCCGAAATCTTTCATCAGGCGGGTCACATTCTCGAGGGCTATCTCGTTCTCGTACAGCTCGCTGCCGAAGAATTTGCAGAGGGTGGTCTTGGTGATGTCGTCCTTAGTGGGCCCGAGGCCGCCGGTGATAAGCACAATGTCGGCGGCTTGCAGTCCGAGTTCCAGGTACGACTTGATGTCGCGGGCATCATCGCCGATGGTGAAGACGCTGTGGACTTGGATGCCAGCGCCTGTCAGCATTTGCGACATCCGTGCGGCGTTGGTGTTGACGACCTGCCCGATGAGCAGCTCGTCGCCTATGTTGATGATGGTGGCGTTCATAGTTGTAGTCGGAAATATAGTTGGAGAGATTAGTCCTCTATAATGTCGGTATCTTCTTTTGAATCAAATAGATCTGTCTCGTTTAAGGCTGGAATATCGTCCACGTCGAGCAATTCGGGTACGGGGTTCTTTGTACTCTGCTTAGCACCCAGTTTGAGTAGTTTGTTGGCAGACTGCACGATACTTTGCCCTTTTTCTTCAAATTTCTTCTGACCGTCATCGTACGCTTTAACCGCCTTTTCGAGCGCTTTACCCACATTGGTGTAGTATCCCGCAAATTGTCCCACTCGCTCGATCATTTCATTGGCCAATTTATAAACCTCTTCGTGGTTTTGCGCTTGCTTAATCTGTGTCCATGTCATCTGGATGATTTTCAAGGCTGCGTAAAGTGTCTGTTCGTCAGCGATATAGACATTCTGCTCCATAGCCTTGCGCCAAAGGTCGGGTTGGGCGTTGAGGGCCGTCCACAAAGCTCCCGTGTGGGGCACAAACATAATGACATAGTCCATCTTTACCTTTGGAGCCTGGATGTACGAGGAGTAGTCCTTCTTGGCCAGCTCTTTCACATGCTTCTGCAAGCTCTCGATATGGGCTTTTAGATGCTGTTGGCGGTCGGTGTCATTCTCGGCATTCACATAGTCGAAGAAGGCGGTTAGCGACACTTTCGAGTCGATGATAACCTCGCGTTTCTGGTCGAGGTGCAGAATCACATCGGGACGCAAGATGGCGCCTTCCTCGGTCTTCACCGTGGCGCCGCTATTGTCGCGAATGGTGGCTTGCGTTTCATAATGCACGCCTTCCACCAAGCCTTGCGATTCAAGTAATTGGTTAAGAACAGTTTCACCCCAGTCGCCCTGTACTTTGCTCTGGTGCTTGAAGGCGCGTGTCAGCTCCTCGGCTGTGGTTTGTGTGGCCTTGCTTTGCTCCATCATGTGTTTCAAATTCTCTTCCATCGAGCTGTTAATGGAGATAGATTTCTCGGTCGATTCCTTCATAGCCGTCTCCATCTTCGTAATAACCTCCTTCAATGGGTTGACAATCTGTCCGATGTTGGTGCTGCTGCTTTCGGCAAACTCCTTCTGTCGCTCCTTAAGAAGATCCTCGGTGGCCGCTTTGTTTTGCTCTTTAAGATCCGCTATGGCTTGGCTCACCTGCTCTTTTTGAACCTGCATGCTGCTTTGGATATTCTCTTTCAATTCTTTAAGCGCTGCCTCATGGGCTTGGTTTTTGGCTTCAATCATTTGGTCATAATTCTCCTTGAGAGCCTCTTTGAGTTCGTTGATTCGATTTTCGAAATCTTCTTTGGCTTGCTCCAAGTCGGCTTGGGCTTGCATTTTGGTCTCTTCCAATAGTCTGTTGGCATGGTCGAGGTTAGCCTTGATGGTGCTGTTTTTGCTGTGGAAGATAAGGCCGGTAATAACGGCGCCTAAAACGAGGCCGACGAAGGCAAGGATGATGGAGGTGGCGGTGATGGTCATGGGGATTTTGGGGTTAAGAAGTTAAGTATTGTAGAAGAGACGCACGGCCGTGCGTCTGTACTTTATTATTTTTGAATTTTGAATTTTGAATTTCTTTCTCCACAGTTCGCTGTGCAGTGCAAATATACACAAAATTTTCGAATTTTGGAATAGGATGGCTCTATTCTGTGGAAATTATTTTCCTTATTTTTGCAATCTAATATTGGGAATATGATTTTCTATTTTTCTGGATGCGGCAACAGTCGCTTTATAGCTGAGAGTATCGCTAAGGAATTGAATGACAGGCTGATTTTTATCCCTGAGGCCGAACGTGAACAGCAGTTTGCTTACACTTTGGCTGAGAATGAGCGGGTGGGTTTCGTCTTCCCGATTTATTCGTGGCGGCCGCCTGCATTGGTGTCGGCGTTTGTGCGCAAGCTCCATTTCGATCGGCATCCCGACTATGTGTGGATGGCGGTCACTTGTGGCAGCAATGGCGGCCATGCCGACCGTGTGTTCCGTCAGCAGTTGGAGGAAATCGGCTTGCCGTTGCACGCCGACTTCTGCTTTGTGATGCCCAATGTGTATGTCAATATGGCTGGCATGACCATCGACAAGCCC
>JAEERB010000169.1 GCA_016285615.1 Bacteroidales bacterium | reverse complement strand
CTCTGTTTGGATGGAGAATCAGTCTGGCAAGGCTGTACTTCATGTAGTTGGAGATGTGGATGGTCATTTGAACGACTATTATGTTAATGGGGAAGGTTCCACCGTTTATTTGAAGCCTGGTACCAGTGCCTACAATCATCGTCATGGTATAGGCGGTGTGCCATTATTCCACAATTCTCGAATTGCCTTGACCAACATCATGGTGGAAAAAGCTTGGGATGATTTTGACAACGCACTTTCCACCCGTCCTGCTTCGATTAATGTCATTTTGCTTGCTGATGGACGAGCTTCAGGTCATACTGTTGAACTGGACGACGCTAATGGTTGGAAACACACATTCCAAGATCTGCCCACCATAACCGCTGCAGGCGATCGCATCGCCTACTCAGTACAGGAGATAGCCGTGCCTCATTATACAACTATGTGCTGGGGCGACAAGGAAGAGGGCTTCACTATTCTCAATAGCTTGACCTCATACGGAGATGACGAGCAATGCGCAATCATTGTGGACCGCTCACAGTTGAATGAGCATCCCGAAGCTCCGTGTCCTTCCTCTGTCACCGATGCGGATGGAATCTCATATGAAACGGTTGTTATTGTAGGCTATTGCTGGATGAAAGAGAACCTCCGTACTGAGACGGCGGGATCTATGGTATATCAGAGTGCCATGTATCCCGATGTTGATGCCAATTTGCAGACCTTTGGAAGACTTTACACTTGGCATGCGGCTGCTGGCGGCACCGACAACCCCGAAAGAGTGGATGGTTATGTAAGGGGCGTTTGTCCTAACGGTTGGCACTTGCCGACTTTAGCCGAAATCAACGTATTAAGAACACACGCCGCTGAGGCACTCTATGACGATTCGAAGTGGATGTCAACAGGCGATAACACCTCCGGTTTTAATGCCCTGCCGGCTGGAATGTTCAATGCTGATGCCCAACGCTTTGAATCATTAGGTGCGCATACCTATTTCCATGGCGACACACCAGCCACGGCGTTTGGAATCGAGTACTACTGCTGTAGAATTGTTCCCGATATCAGTAATTCAGCCAATGCCTATAGCGTACGCTGTGTGAAGGATATTGAGTAAAAAAGTAATTCAGGTTAATTTTGCCGCATCGTCCCCAGCATGTTCGAGGGCGATGCGGTTTTTAATATTCGCTTGTGAATTCTTTTTGTTTTGAAACGGATGTGAGCGGGACAAAATGCTTATTTTTGCCGTAATCTGTCGTAATAGGGATATACTATTTGTCGGGTTTTAGCGTTTAGTTCGAGAATGAAAAAGCTGATTGTAATTGTCTGTTTCTTAAACCTCCTGCTGGCAGCTCAGGCGCTGAGTCGCCCCGAAATCCGCTGCTTGGAGGTGAAGGACAATGGCGACGTGCTGGTGTCGTGGGTGGCGCCGACCGACCTGTCGGGCTTCGTTCAGTACGAGATTTTCTACGCTAAAGAAGAAACGGGACCGTTCACGAAAGTGACTACGATTACCTCTTCTTCTACTGTGCAGTATCTTCATGCTGGCGCCAATGCCGTGGTCGAGCCACATTGCTACTATTATGTCAGTGCGGTGAGCAGTAACGCTCATTTCGATTCGCAAATCATCTCAACCATAGAGTTTTATTTGAGCAATTCGGGTACAGGTTTGGCCGTGCTCAACTGGTCGGCGCCGACAGTGGAGCCCGTGCCCTCGCACAGCGACCACTTCGACATCTGGAAGGATTATCCCGCCGGCACGTGGTCGTCGCTGGCTGAGGTGCAGGGCTTGGTGTATCGCGACACCATCGATGTATGCGACGCCATCATCGCCTACCGCGTGGAACTGGCCGACGCCTCGGGCTGCCGCAACGTGTCGCGGCCGCAGAGCGAGCGCTTCACCGACATGACCGCCCCCGCCATCCCCGACCTGGACAGCGTTACTGTGGATGAGTCATCGCAGCAGATCAAACTCGGATGGGAGGTCTCCCCGTCGCCTGACGTGTTCGCCTACATCATCTACCTGCAGGAAAATGGCGTCTGGATTCCGATAGATACCGTCTATGGCCGCACGACCACGCAGTGGACCGACACGGAGCACGACCCGCAAAGCGCAGTGTTCAGCTACCGCATCGCCACGCTCGACAGCTGCCTCAACTCCAGCCCAATGACGGTGCTCCAGAAAACTATGCAGCTGACCGCCACCTACGACCTGTGTCGCCGCGAGGCCTACCTCTCGTGGACCGACTATGAGAATATGCCCCGCAATCTGGATAAGTATCGCATCTATTGCAGTCGCGATGGTGGCCCGATGCAGATGGTGGGTGAGTCCACCTCGCAAAGCTACACCTATGCGGGCCTGATCGCCAACAGCGCCTATGTCTTTCTGGTTAGGGCAGTCAACAGCGACGGCCAAATCACCGCCTCTTCGGTCAAAGCCGACTTTGTCTTCTCGTCGGCCGACAATATGGACTTTGTCTATGTGCGTTCCGTGTCGGTGAACGAGACTTCTGACGCCATCGTGGTGACAGCTTACACTGGCCCGACGGTCACTTTCACCAAGGTGCATCTCTACCGCAGTGTGGATGATGATGCGCATTTTTCCAAGTATCAAACATTATCGTATAACGGCACAGATACTTACACGTTTACCGATGTTGATGTGGATTGCAACCAGCGGCTCTATTACTACAAAGCCACCATCGAGAATGAATGCGATATGGAGACGGCCGAGTCGAATGTGTCGCACAACATTATCCTGCGCGGCAGCACCAACCCTTCACATCAAAACAGTATGAACTGGATGACATACGACGGCTGGAACGGCGGCGTCTCGTCTTACACGGTCAAACGGCGCACGGAAACCGCCATGTTTGAGTCGGATGTGATGGTTACGCCCTTGCGCAGCTGCACCGACGATGTGTCAGAACTCACCAATGAAGGTTCTATATTTACCTATTGTATTGTGGCACAAGAGAATAATAACGAGTATGGCTTTGCCGACCAGAGTCGTTCCAACAGCATCCAACTGGTGCAATCGCCTACCATCTATGTGCCCAATGCTTTCAACCCGGCAGGCATCAACAATATCTTCAAGCCTGTTTCCACTTTCATGCCCACCGAAGATTACTATATGTTGATTTTTGGTCGCAACGGGCAGATGGTCTTCAACACCGCCGACCCCAACGAAGGATGGGACGGCACCTGCAAAGGTCAGGAGATGCCCATTGGGGTGTACATCTATAAAATCAAGTATTTGTACGAGGGTCAGTATTATGAAAAGTCAGGTACTGTCACGTTGATAAAATAGAGCCGGTTATGAAGTTTTTCCGTTTTATTCTGATACTGTTCCATCCGATTATCTTTCCCATCTATTATCTGCTGATCTTTTCAACGCAGATTAGTGCTGCCGCCAAGTCGTCGCTGGGAGCGCTGATGCTGTTCTTTGCCTTGTCGCTGGTGGTGCTGCCTATGATTGTGACGTTTCTCTTTTCGAAATTGGGTGTGGTGAAAAGCGTTCTTTTTCCTGACAAGCAGGATAAGAATGCGATGCTATTGATAATGAATGTGTTCTATGTTTTGAATACGTTGCTATGGGTACATCGGGCGGTGGACCGCTTTTTTATGTTCTTCTTCCTGATGCTGATGGTCAGTATGCTGATTATCTATTTGGTAAGCCTCTTTTATAATTTGGATATTTATACTTACACGTTCGGGGCCATGTTCGGCTATTATATCACGATGACCTTTTTTGTGCTGCACTATTCGGTGGCGATTCTGGTTGCCATCATTCTGGCTGCCGGCCTGACGGGCACGGCGCAGTTGCAGGTCACCGAGCGTAAACCGCGCGATGTCTATATCGGTTTTCTAATGGGATTTGTGGTGGAGATGGGCCTAGCTGCCTACTATCTGCTATTCTAACAACTTGATAATTCGTTCTTCCACTTGCATGGCATCTTGTTGTTTGAGGATGGTCCGAGTGGAACGTTGTGCGTTGATGTGGACGGGCATGTGCTCTAATGTGCTGTAGTCGAAAGTGTAGTCGTCGGTGATGATCATCTTCATGCCTTTTGCCTCTTTGATACTCTTTTTGCCACCGAAGCTGGCTAACATTTTGATGACATTCATAACCAGTTTTTTAGCGTCTTTTTCGTTGATGTAAGAATATCTTTTCACGCGGCAGATGCTTTGGTCGGTCATCAGTGTGTCGATGCCGAGGATGCTCGTAGCTCGCAATGGTTGATCGGCAGCAAAAGCGTTGGGAAGGGTCTCTTCGTAGGGATATGTATAGCCCACTTCCATCTCAGCGCCGAAAAGAAAATGGAGAAGGAACAGGTCTTTAAACATTATATTCTGGATGCTCTCTTGCGAAGAGTAGAGTATTTTCATTTGTTTCATTATGGTTTCCATGAATGGGTATTCCTCATACATGGGCGACAGCAGCGAGTCGCACAGCAGGCGCATGTTTTCCGCTATCTCTTCCCAGTTGTCAATGACTTGCAGTTCGCCGTTGCGGTTGGTGGTGTAGATGACAGCTACATCTTTAAAACCTTCGGGCAGATATAGAATATCCTTTAGCGAGTCAGTGATATTCAAGATGTCTCCTACCTCTTCAGTCATCTTGATTTTGTAATAATCGATGCCCTCTTCTATAACCTCAAAATGGGCGTTATAGCTGGAAGTGTCGTTCGAAGTTATGGTTTGCTCGCCATCAACCAATTTGTATTTTGTCTTTACTTGCGTAAAAGAGTAAGTGTGCGTTTCGCCCACTTGCCATGCCGGCATGAAGGAAACAGTTTGGCCGTAACCGAAAGAAAAAACAAAAAGTATGAGGACAAATAATCCGAAGGTCTTTTTCATAAAGGGTTGATAATTAGATAAAATGT
>JAEERB010000168.1 GCA_016285615.1 Bacteroidales bacterium | reverse complement strand
CCGCCTTTTGGGCGAATCAATGGCAGGATTGTTATTGCTTCACCCTATGCCGAGCTACATCGACTCCCTGCCTATCAAACTGTTTGAGTATATGGCGGCTGGGATACCCGTTATCTGCTCCAACTTCAAGTTATGGCAAGATATTGTTGAGGGATACAACTGCGGCATTTGTGTTGATCCATTTGATCGTAAAGGCGTTGCAGAGGCCATTAGGCGCATTGTGGACAATCCGGAGCTCGCCCGCCAAATGGTCGATAACGGGCGTAAGGCGGTTCTTGAAAAATACAATTGGAATACCCAATCAGAAATCTTATTAAAATTATATAACTCTTTGCTTGATTGATGAATATGAAAACAGTCTCCATAGTTATCCCCTGTAGAAACGAGGTGGCTTACATCGCTGCATGCCTCGAATCCATCGCTGCTTCTGATTTTCCCAAGGAACAGCTTTCGGTTTTTGTTTGCGATGGAATGAGTAATGACGGAACCACTGATATCATTAAGCATTATGCGGAAAAATATCCGTATATCCACCTGATTTTGAACGAACAACGAACTACACCCTATGCGCTGAACATGGGCATCACCAACAGCAATAGCGACGTGGTCATCATCCTCGGAGCCCATAGTACCATTGAAAAAGACTTTATCGAACGCAATATCGAGGTGCTCTTCTCCGACGACCAGATTGGCTGCTGCGGTGGCATCCTCACCAACAGCTACGCCGACGAGAAGTCGCTCATCATCGGCTATGCTATGTCGCAACCTTTTGGCGTGGGCAACGCCCACTTCCGCACGGGCGACAAAGAAGGTTATGTGGATACCGTCGCCTTTGGAGCTTACAAACGCGAAGTGTTTGAAAAAGTGGGACTTTTCGATGAGAAACTCACTCGCAATCAGGATGATGAGTACAACTTCCGACTCACCCAAGCCGGGTATAAGATTTTTCTGAGCAAAAATATACAATCCTACTACGTTGTCAGGTCTGGTTTCAACAAGCTATTCCAACAATATTACCAATACGGCTATTGGAAAGTATATGTGAATAAGAAACATAAGCGCATCACCACGCTGCGCCAAACCATCCCCTTCTGCTTTGTGCTCTTTCTTGTCATGGGACTGGTTCTTTCCTTCCTTAACAAATATTGCGCCTTGGCCTACCTGGCTATCCTGCTCTGCTACATCATCTTGGCATTCATGCACAGCGGCGGCTCGCAATTCACTTTCAAACAGCGCCTGAAGGTAGTTAAGAGTTTCCTCATCCTGCATATAAGCTATGGCTTAGGCTACGCCGAAGGCATTTGGGATTTTATGATTTGCAGAAAAACACCAGGCAAAAGAAGGTCGCAATTAACAAGATAAGTGCACAATATGTCCTCGTTATTAGAAAACGGCTTCCGCCTTCGCCCGGTCAGCACCCTGACGGTAGAGTTGCCACTCTCGAAAAGCATCTTCATCCGAGAGTTAGCACTGCAATTTCTCAACCGCCAGCCCCTCATCGCCCCCGACCAACAGGCAGCCGAGGACATACAGATTACTTATCAAGCGTTATCAACTGTATATCAACGTCTTAATAACGCAGACAGCACTTTCACCCCTATCCATGTCGGTGATTGCGGTGCCGCTTTTCGTTTTCTAATGGCGGTGTTAGCCATCACCCCGGGCCACTGGCTGTTGACAGGCAGCGAGCGAATGCTGCAGCGCCCCATACTCCCTTTGGTCAATGCTTTGCACTCCATCGGTGCCGATATCGCCTCCACTGCTGACGGCTGGCGTATTACCGGGCAGCCTCTGCATGCGCAGCAGATCAACATCGACGGTAGCGAGAGTAGCCAATTCGTTTCGGCATTACTGCTGATAGCGAAGCACATAGGCAATCCTGCAATTGAGTACCAACGAAGCACACAACCTTCTGAGCCTTATATTTCGATGACCGAAGCGCTCATCGAACAATACGACCAACAGGGCAGTTATGCTATTGAACGCGACTGGAGTGCCGCCATCTTCTGGTACGCACTCTGTGCTCTGGGCGGGGCGCAACAAATTCTGCTCAAAGGGCTCTCAACCTCCAGCGTGCAAGGAGACGCCATCATCGCGCAATGGTTCGAAGAGTTTGGTGTAAGCACTGCACTGACCGACAAAGGTGTCGTTATCCGTAAGGAAGACCGAGCCCTACAGTACGAGCATCAGCTCAACCTTATCCACCATCCCGACCTAGCTCCCGTACTGACCACCATGGCCACAATGATACCTATCAAACTTACGCTCAAAGGATTGCACAATCTAAAACATAAAGAATCCGAAAGAAAAACCAATCTCGAAACCTCCTTAGCCTCCCTTGAATCGCCCGACGAGGACACCTTAATCATCAAGGGTAGCGATAGCGGATATGGCTCATCGCACATCTTTGACTCTCACGGCGACCATCGGCTGGTGATGGCCTATTCGTTGCTGGCATTAAAACATACCGTTGCCATTGCGGGCGCAGATTGCGTACGAAAGTCGTACCCGCAATTTGCCGAAGAACTTAACAAGATAATGGCTAGTTAAAAACAATACTCTTTACCACTTCGCCCCCTACAGCATCATTCAACTTTTTGATAATCAGCGAACGGGAAGTGTTCAACTCGAAACGCAACGAGGCATTCAACACTTTGACATACAGCACCCCCTGTTTGATGGAGACGCTGCTCGTGTTGTTGGCAATATAGTCGCCCATCACCGAAGGCCATATACTCAGCACCTTCCGTTCCCAGAACAAATCATCTTTGCCGTTGCTCGCCACAAACTGGCGTATCAAATCACTAATCCGCTGTTCTTCCATTCCTACACCATTTTAGAGGGGTCAACCCATTGATCAAAATCGGCTTCCGACACCAACCCCAATTTCAAAGCTGCCTCTTTCAACGTAAGGCGATTGTCGAGAGCATAATTGGCAATTTTGGCGGCATTATAGTAGCCAATATGTGTGTTCAGCGCAGTCACCAACATCAGCGACTCGCGCAAATGCTTCTCTATCACTTCCTTGTTGGGCTCTATACCTTCGGCGCAATGGTCGTTGAACGAAGTCACCGCATCAGCCAATATGCCTATCGAATCCATGATATTACGTGCCATCAGCGGCATAAAGACATTCAGTTGCAGGTGACCCTGCAGTGCACCTGTTGTCATAGCAACATCATTGCCAATCACTTGGCAACAAACCATCGAAAGAGCCTCACACTGCGTAGGATTCACTTTGCCGGGCATAATGGAAGAACCGGGTTCATTGGCGGGAATCTTCAACTCACCCAAACCGCAGCGGGGGCCCGACGAGAGCAAACGCACATCATTGGCCATCTTCATCAGAGAAACGGCCAGGCGTTTTAGCGCTCCCGACATCTCCACAAACGAGTCATGACTGGCCATTGCCTCGAATTTATTGGCTGAAGGCGTAAAAGCCATTCCCAAATATTCATTCAAATACTTGACAGCCAACGCGTCATAGCCTTTGGGCGTATTGAGGCCCGTACCGACAGCGGTGCCGCCAAAGGGCAACTCCATCAGATGCAGCAGTGCATGGCGCAGCGTCTCCAATCCGTGACGCAACTGCGAAACATACGCCGAAAACTCCTGTCCTAACGTCAGCGGTGTAGCATCCATCAAATGGGTTCTGCCAATTTTTACAATATCCTGAAAGTCAGCAGATTTTTGTTCTAAAGTATGCATCAGCTTCTCCACGGCTGGCATCAATTGACGCACTACGGCTAAAGAAGCCGCCACACGCATAGCTGTAGGAAAAACATCGTTGGTCGATTGCGACTTGTTCACATCATCATTGGGCGAAATGAACCTGTTAGCCACATCAATTTGGCCATGCAGCATCATCTCGGCACGATTGGCAATCACCTCATTGACATTCATATTGGTCTGTGTACCCGAGCCCGTCTGCCATACGCACAAGGGGAAATGCTCGTCCAACTTGCCCGCCAGGATTTCGTCACAACAGTCGGCTATCAGTTTCCGTTTCTCTTCTGCCAACACTCCTGCATCGCAGTTGGCGGCAGCTGCAGCCTTTTTCACCAATGCCAAAGCATAGATAATCTCTTTCGGCATGGTTTGATGACCGATTTTAAAATTATTGAACGAACGCTGGGTTTGTGCACCCCACAATTTGTCGGCTGGCACTTTTACTTCTCCCAAGGTGTCTTTCTCAATCCGAAAATCCATAAGGCGAGTATTAAATTATTGACAGATAATAAATTATAAATACATTTATTTAAAAATCATCACAGCTACAAAGATAAAAAACTTTGCTTTACCGCAAACATTAACAACCTTCATTTAACAAAAATAAAATAAAGATAGCCCATGACGACTAAAAATCACTTATTTTTGCAACATAATTATCACAACCATGGAACAACAGCCAACCCCTGAGACGCCCAAGGAATCGCAGAGCCTATTCAAGCAGATTCGTGATAAGTTCAAGGAGATCACACAATTACAGGAAGATACCGACATTGAAGCCACAGTTTCATCGGTCAAAAAAGCGGCAGATTTCAAAGGCCCGACCGTATGGGTTCTGGCCTGTGCCATCATCATTGCATCAGTAGGTCTGAATGTCAACTCCACGGCTGTCATCATCGGCGCCATGCTCGTTTCGCCTGTCATGGGTCCCATTTTGGGTATAGGCATGGCTATCGGCATCACCGACAGAGATTTATTACGTAAGTCATTGGTTAACTTTGGCGTAATGGTGATTATCAGTTTGATTTTCTCCACCCTATACTTCCTCATTTCCCCACTCAACGATGCCCGCTCGGAACTGCTGGCCCGCACCAGTCCCACCATCTTCGATGTCATCATCGCTTTCTTTGGTGGTGCAGCAGGTATCATCGCCACCTCTCGCAAAGAA
>JAEERB010000167.1 GCA_016285615.1 Bacteroidales bacterium | reverse complement strand
AGAATAAGTAACCATAGGACAAGACGTTGCATTCTCCACGGTAACATAGTATGTGTCGTTTTCTGTTTGGTTGGTGAGCAGCAATTCACCTGCTGCACCATCGGTTGTCACGGTGTCGCGGCCGATGACGGTCGTGAATGTGTTATCGTACCATGTGAAATATTGTGGTGAGGCAAGAGTAGAGGTTGCTTGTAGTGTGACATCGTTACCATAGCATACTTCTGCAGATGAGGTCGTCGTCAAGCCATTGTTAACTTCAGGTGCTTTAATGCTTACCGTAGCGGTGGCTTTGCCCGATTGCGGTGCGTCGCCGGAGGTAAAACTGATGTCAAAGCCATCTCGTGGATCCTCACTCTTCACTACAAAACGGATAGTCATGGAGGCATCATCAGACGATATGCGAGTATTGTATTGATAATCACTTAAAGTGGTAATCAAATGGGCATTATCAATGGTGGTTCCGTTATAGAAAAATACAGTATCGTATTCTCTGATTTCGAACTCCTTGCAAGTTGCCGTGATGTTTCCTTGCGTTGCAGTGAAGGTATAAGAGCGGTCTTGAGGGCGGGAGTATCTATTGTCTTCACCACCATCATCAAGCAGCCGTATCAAGTCAGCAGGAGACACATAGGAGGTTTGTCCGTCGGTAGCTGCAGTCAGCAGTATGGTAGAGGTGTTTTTTTGTGAAGAGGGTGTCACGTATGCGCACGAGGTATCATTGGACACACTTACGTAATAGTTGGTTGTCGAAGTCTGATTGGTTAGTGTCAATGTGGTGGATCCTACACTAGTAAGCGTATCGCGTTTAAGTACGGTGGCTCCATCTTTGTCGTACCATGTAAAGTATTGCGGATAGGCAATATGGTTGTTTTGTGCGGTTAAGGTGGCTTCTTGTCCGGAGCAAACTTCATCGTTGGTGGTTGTAGTGCTTGAGGGAGCTATGGGGGAGCGGAACATTACACGGGCCGAGGCCATCGATGCTTCGGCGTTGACAGCCATTACTTGGGCATTCCAACCATTGCTAGAATTATCTGTAATGCTTTTCAGACGTACCGTCAAACTGTTTCCTGAGGAGATGATAGAAGGATAATCGCAGTTGTCTTTATATCTTGCGAGTAATGGTGCGTCAGTAGAGGCTCCATCGTAAATATAGAGGCTGTCGTAAAGATATTGATCGTTATCCTTATTCCAACCTCCGGCCAAATTGATGCAGTTGTTGAAGGTGATTTGTACATTGCCTTGGGTAGCCGTGAAAGTATGGCTATAGTCGCATCTTGGTTGGTAATTGCTGTTGATGCCGCCTTCATCGTAGAACATAATGTTGTCAGACGGTGTTATGTGCGTAGTTGTTTCGTTAGCGGCAGCATTGAGCAATACGGTCGTCGAGGATGAGGTAGGAATGGCAATGTCTGGATTAGATTCAGGTGAGAAGATAAAGGCCTCAAAGCCGTCGTATGTCGATGACTCGTCGGTGTGCCAGTTAAAGCGGAGACTATTGCTTGTAGAGACAATGACGATAGGACAGGTTTCTTTACCTTTCAATTTTCTCACAAGTGATGTTCCATCGTAGATGGATAGATAGTCGCAACACTCTTCTGTACGGAAGGATTTAATCACTACAGCCAGAGTTCCTTCAGCGATTTCAAATGTATGGTTGCAGTCGAGCTCATTACTATATTTGCCGCTGAATCCACCGTTATCATAGAATCCAATGATATCTTCTGGTGCGACGGTGGTTGTACCATTATGGTTCTCTGTATTGAGTAAAACGGTGTCGGTGGGTGTCAGTGAGAAATCGAGAATTGTTATGGGACATTCTGTTTCGTTTCCTACAGTAACATAGTAGGGTTGAGCACTGATGGCACTGTCTATCTTGAGCGTGGACACACCCGAGTTAATGGTATCTTGCTTGAGTACTTTGCTAAGGTCAGAGGAGTACCATGTGTAGTATTGCGGGAAGTCGATAGAGGAAGATGCCGTCAATGAAGCTTCGGTGCCATAGCAAACTTCATCGTCGTGAGTGGTGATGCTAGAACTTGAGAGTGGTGACTTGAAGGTGACGTACACTTCGGCCATGTTGGCTTTTGGGTTAGCGTCAGTCACAGATGCTTTCCAGCCTCCATTCGTGTGGGGACCTGATGTAAATCGTACTGTCAGACTATTGCCAGTAGAAGAGAAGGACTTGCTGCAACCTTCTGTAAGTTTGGCCAGTATGGGAGCGGTAGTGTTGGCACCATCATAGAGGAACAGGGTATCATTGTAGATATTTTCTTGTTTATCCGAATCCCAATCATAAGAGAAATTGATGCAACTGATGAATGACATCTTCACATTGCCTTGCAACGCTGTAAAGGTGTGCGTATAGTCGCTGTTGGGCAGATAATTACCTTGCTCTCCGCCTTCGTCGTAGAAGATGATACTGTCGGTGGGTGTAATGGTGGTCGTCTTGCCATTATTGGATGCGGATAGCATTACGGCAGTGGGTACGACAACGATAGCACTATTATACACTTTGGCCCGCCAACCACTGTTGCTACAGTTATCTCTGCCTGGAACAAACTTCACAGTCAAACTATTCGTCGTGGATTTAATGACAGGTCGCTCACAAGTATTGCCGTATTGTGCAATGAGCGGAGCCGAGTCATCGATACCATCGTAGAAATAGAGACTGTCGGCAAAGTCCCCATATGAACATATACTGATGCAGTCGTTGGGGTCGTTAAAATCGATAATGACTTGTCCTTCGTCGGTGGTGAAGGTATGGGAGAGTTGGTTCCCATTGCTGCGATAACTGTCGTTGGGGCCACCTTCATCGTAGAAATTCACGATGTCCTTTTCGTGCAGGGTGGTGGTATTTCCATTGGTCATTTCATCCAGCAAGAGGGTGGAGATGTTGTATGTGTTGATCAGCACAGGACAGTTAGCAGCATTTCCAACGCTTACGTAATAGGGTTGTGCGGAGGTGGCTGCAGCTATTTCCAAAGTGGAATTACCGCTTGTGATGGTGTCGCGTTTAAGAATAGTGTTCAAATTAGATGAATACCAAGTATAGTATTGAGGATAATCGATGGAGGAAGATGCCGTCAAACTAGCTTCGCCGCCATAGCAAACTTCTACATCATTAGCGGTGATGTCGGATGCTGAAAGCGGCAACTTGAAACTGATATGTGCTTCAGCCATGCTTGCCTGGGGATTGGTAGTGGTCACAGAGGCTTTCCAACCATTATAGTTTGCATGATTGTGTGATTTGAATCTTACCGTCAGACTATTGCCAGTGGAAGTGAAAATAATATCAGATCCTTCAGTAAGTTTTGTCAACATAGGTGCATGGGTGTCTGCTCCATCATAGATGTATAGGGTGTCCCCGAGTCTGTTTGCAGGGTTTTCGGAATTAATATCGCCAGGATATAAGGAGATCCAATCGGTGAAGTTCATCTTCACATTGCCTTGCATAGCAATAAAGGTATGGGTGTAGTCGTGATTGGGTTGGTAGTTCATGAAGGATCCACCTTCATCATAGAAGATGACACTGTCGGACGGGGTGAGGATGGTGGTTTGGTTGTGACTTTCGCTATTAAGCAGGACGATGCTTTGTACAGGTGCGGTGGCGCTGTTGGAAACCTTTGCGCGCCAACCTGAACCTCCCCAGCTGTTTTCTTTGATGACAAACTTGGCCGTAATGCTTCGGTTGCTAGAAGTAAAGAAGAAGTTGCCATTTTGATACCCGCTGAATTTGGCGAGTAAGGGTGCCGTGTCGTCTGTACCATCGTAGAGAAAGAGAGTGTCTAAATGAACTTCTTGTTGCTTGTCGTTGTCCCAGTCTCTACAAAAATCCAGGTAATCGGTAAAATCCATCACAATTTGGCCATTTTCTGTCGTAAAAGTATGGGTGTATGTACGGGCAGAATTGCCAGGATAGGATTGATTGGGACCGCCTTCGTCAAAGAAATTAACCACCTCTTTGTCGTGCATGGTAGTTGTTTTTCCGTTGTTGATTTTATTCATCAAGACGGTGGAGTAGAAGAAGGGCATCTCAACAGGACATTCGCTTTCGTTGCCCACGGTTACGTAGTAAGGTTGTGCTGTGGTGGCATTTTCAATCTGCAGTGTCGAGTTGCCTGAGTTTATGGTCTCTTCTTTCACTATCCGGCTCATGTCGGAGGCGTACCACGTATAAGTCTGCGGGTAGGCAATGTCGGATGAAGCGGTCAGCGTGGCTGTGGCTCCAAAGCATACATCCGAACTCTCCGTTGTGAGGTGACCTGCTGCCAACGGGGACTTGACAGTGGCCTTGGCTTCGTTGTAGGCAGTGTTGCGTAAGGTGAACACATGTCCTTTCCAGCCGTCACTTGTATTTTCGTCACTTCTGTATCGAATGGTTATGTATCCCGTAGCCGAAGTGTAGAGTCGTCCAAAAGTGGTTGTAGTTGAGGTAATGGGCAGAGATTGGAGAATGTCGGGTCCGTTATATACGCTAAACGATCCGTTATAATTGGTGTAATCTAATAGTAAGGCCATGGGAGAGCCGTCGGTTGCCTTAAAGGTATGGGTGTAGTTCTCGTTGGCAGAGGTGTAACTGTTGGGACCGCCGCTGTCGTAAAAACGGATGTGATCGCTGTTGTTGATTATCGTGGTGCCGTTGTGCATGTTCACGTTACCGGTTACACGGTAGTAGTTCAACTTGTCGCTGTAGTCCACCGAAGCGGTGATGGGGCACACATTCTCATTTTCAATGGTGAGATAGTATGATTTGTAGGAGGTGACATTGGTCATGGCGTAAGTTGATACATCGCCTGGATTAGTAAGCACATCGGAGTGCAATAGTGTGCTGAGCCCCTTGTCTTCATACCAAGAAATTGTGGCAGGAAGAGTCATGTGGGGTGTAGCCTCAAATTCGGCGGTGGCTCCGTAGCATACTGCTTGTTCAGGAATCGTGATGATGTAGTCTTCGGCTTTGGCGGCGGCAGGTATCAGTATCGAAGTCGTTTTTT